>SLQR01000024.1 GCA_007131405.1 Candidatus Izemoplasma sp. | reverse complement strand
CTTATGCAACAAGCGTATCAAGCCGTAAAAGATGCCCAACAATCTGCCAACGATTTATTGCCTGTTGACATGATTGAAATCGATCTCAAAACCGCCTGGGAAGCGCTTGGTGAAATTATTGGCGATACCAAATCAACCACCTTGCTTGATGAATTGTTTTCAAAGTTTTGCCTTGGTAAATAAAAGGAATGTTCCACGTGGAACATCCCTTTATTCTTCATCATCAAAATGAAACTTTTTCCCATCTTTTTCCCATCCGAGAAGATTGTCTAAATTCACGTTATCTGCAGCTCGGAAAATGGATTTATCAATATCTTTATGCATGGCTCGCAATGTTTTAATAAGGTCTTTAATCTCTTCGCGTTTCGAAGCGGTTTTCCCAGCAGCCACATCACACCCACAATCCATGGCGTAAATTTCGTTGGATTCCATAATGTTAATAACCGCTTTCTCTTTAATAAAGTACATCGGACGGATTAGGTCAATCCCTTTAAAGTTTTTTGAACGTATTTTCGGCAACATCGTCTTAAACGACCCTGTATAAAAAAGATTTAAAAGTGTCGTTTCAATCACATCATCGAAGTGATGACCCAGTGCCATCTTATTGCAGTCATACTTCTCTGCCATGCTGTATAAAAATCCGCGTCGCATACGTGCACACATGTAACATGGATAGTCTTTCGAAATCTCATTCACCACTTTAAAAATATTGTAAGGTTCTATGTGAACATCGATATCAAGCAAATCCGCTGTGTGTTTTAAAAGACCCATATCCCCATCGCTGTAGCCTGGATCCATTGAGACAAAAACTACTTCAAAGTCCACGAGTGGATGTTTTAAGAGTTCTTGCATGAGTTTAGCAAGCAAAAACGAATCCTTTCCTCCACTCATCGCTACTAAAACACGGTCTCCATCTTCGATGAGATTAAATGTTTTAATCGCCTTAACAAATTTCGACCAAATATCCTTTCGATAAGTTTTAATTATTGCTTTTTCCAGCTTTCTTGCTTGTTCTTTCATATCATCACCTCAAAGTCTCTTATACAGTATACCGAAAATAACAAATCAGTCAATAACGAACTATATAATAAAAAATAATAATCTTGTAAATAGACTAATTATGGGGTATACTTTGTGTATCAATTATATATAAAGGAGGTCTGTTTATGTCGTTCGTTTGGACATCAAAGAAACCTAACGAAGGAATTGCAACGCTCTACCTTTCAAATATTACTCTTAATAAAAGCGCAAGCATGCATTTTGATCACGCTTACAGCGTTTTGCTTGGTATCGATCATGCTACGAAACGCATTGCCGTTAAGCCGATAACTAAGCAAGAGAATGAACGCGGAGCTATTCCAGAAGAAAAGCGTCATAAAATTACCGTGAGACCTAGTTACGCACGGGTTTGTAATAAAAAATTCATGCTCGAGGTAGCGAAGTTAGCGAAGTTAAACTTGGTGGATAACAACGCCTACAAGTTTAAAACGATTTGGAGTAAACAAGACGACGCTTTAATTATCGACCTGAATCAACCAGAGGAGGTATTATAAATGGGCTTTGATTTTGAATTAATTATCTTGTTGTGGTTTGCAATTATCCTTATTGCTGCGTTTATCGAAATAAACACCATGGACTTAACCAGTGTTTGGTTCAGTATTGGTGCACTTATTGCATTTATTTTGGCCATCGTCGGGTTTGGCGTCGTCTATCAAATTGGGGCTTTTGTTGGCGTATCTATTTTATTGTTATTAAGTGTTCGACCGATTGCAAAAAATTACTTCCGAACTAATCTTGTAAATACCAATGCTGATCGTTTAATTGGCAAAGTTGCAACATGTACAAAAGAAGTTCGCCCCGGTGAACGTGGCGAAGTGAAAGTTGACGGTCAATTTTGGACCGCTGTAACATCAGGTGATGAAATTGTTCTTGTGGATGAGAAAGTTGAAATATTAGCCATCGAAGGCGTGAAACTTATCGTGGTTAAGTTATGAACGCAGGCCTAATCCGCCGCTCAATTGCTTTCTTTACCGATTTCATCTTTATCGCCGCATTAATCAGTTTTACTTTCACCCTAGTCGCCGCACCTATTTATCGTAGCACTGTTGATGATTTTGACATTCACTACGAAGCGTTTCAAGTTTTACAAGAAGATCGTAGTGAACAACTACGAGACTTAAACACAGAAGAGTATGAGCTTCGTGATCAATACGAAGACGGAGAAATAACCGAATCCGAATTTAACACCGAACTCGACCGCATTCGTGATGAACGCGATGCCATAAACGAGCATTACACAGAAGAAAATTATCCGCAAGCTTACGGCGTCGGAAACCGTTACTTATTCTTTAGCATAGTCTATGGAGTATTCGGTTTTGCTGCATTCCATATCGCCTACATGCTACTCACAAAAGGGCATTCTATTGGCCGTAAACTTATGCGCTTGCGTTTAGCAGGGAACATCAATATCCTTTCGCTTCTGCTGCGTGAATTCTTCTGGAAATACTTCTACTTTGTCATGACCCTCGGTTTCGGTATAATCATTGACCTTTACATGATTGTCTTAAGAACCGACAAAAAAACATTACGTGATCATTTCTCAAAAACACGTGTCATCGTTGAGGATATTAAATATCCTTTCTAAAAAAAATTAAACTATAGGAGGTCTTTTCATGCTTTACAGTTTATCCATTTATCAAAATCCAGCATTTTGGGTTACTTTAGCCATCATTATCATTGTCTTAGTGTATTTAGCAACACGCTTTACAATTGTTACCCAAGCAAATCGATTCATTGTCGAACGTCTTGGTGGTTACTACGTGACATGGGACGTCGGAATTCATTTCCTCATGCCATTTGTTGATCGCATTAAAATGAAAGTATCAATCAAGGAACAAGTTGTTGACTTCGACCCACAACCTGTTATTACTAAAGACAACGTAACGATGCAGATCGATACGGTAGTATTCTTCCAAATTACGGATCCAAAACTTTACACTTACGGGGTTAACTATCCAATCAAAGCGATTGAAAACTTAACCGCAACCACGCTTCGTAATATTATCGGGGATCTTGAACTTGATGAATCCTTGACTTCACGTGATGTCATCAACGAAAGAATGCGCTCAATTCTTGATGAAGCAACGGATCCTTGGGGAATTAAAATTAATCGTGTTGAACTTAAAAACATTATTCCGCCAAAAGATATCCGTGAAGCGATGGAAAAACAAATGCGTGCTGAACGTGAAAAACGTCAGTCCATCCTTATTGCTGAAGGGAACAAACGTTCTGCGATTCTTACCGCCGAAGGTGAACGTGAATCACAAATTCTTCGCGCCGATGGTGAGAAGCAAGTACGTATCTTAGAAGCAGAAGGTAAATCACAAGCTATCCTTAAAGTTCAATCTGCAACCGCTAAAGGTATCGGGCTCATTAAAGAAGCCGGTGCTGACGAAGCATTCTTACGTCTCGAAGCCTTTAAGGCAATGGAGAAAGTCGCAGAAGGACAAGCAACCAAACTTATTATCCCATCGGATATGCAAGGTATGGTTGGTATGGCATCGACACTTGCGGAAGCTTTTGACTTAAAAAAACCTGAAAAGATTTCTATGGATAAAGCAAAATCATCATCCGCTAAAAAATAACTTAACATGCAAAGAAAACCTGTACAAAGCGATTTTGTACAGGTTTTTTTATTTTATATCTAGCGTTAAACTTGACATGTAAGAAGTTTTCACTTATACTATGAAAGTAAATGTAAGAAATGTAAACTGATCTTTTCTCCAATGAAAAATATTTCTGATAGGTGGTGAGAAAGTGAGATCAATAACATTGTTACATCACGTTTTGGTTCACTTTCTTGTGCCACCAGAACGAAGTATATATGATAAAGGAGATGAAATACATGAAAAAACGCAGTACATTTAAAAAAGTATTGAAGTCATTAGAGGCTTATTACAATCAGCAAATTGATTTTACCTATCAAACAAAATCAAATAAATAAAAATAAGATGGAAAGATTTCCATCTTATTTTTTTAGAGCAAACACTAAACTTAACCCAGCACCAATCGCCGACGCAATAGCAGCGATAATGCCGCCAAAAGCTAATGACCAGTCCACTTCAGTTGTGGTGGTTGTCCCTGCAATCGTGTAAGCAATCACAACTTCATTTGGTAGAACAAGGAACAAGACAAAGGCAATTAAGAAGAATGCTCCGCTAACAATCGCAATCCCGCGTGAAAAGAGACCGATAATTCCACCGATAATTGGTAAGAAAAAGGCAATTATCGCAAAGAACGATATTGGCAATCTTGCACTTGCTATTGATCCAAGTCCAAATGGATCAATATCAATCAGTTCTTTACCGAATGCAACTTCATAACCTGCGTAAGTCGAGTCATTAATTCGTAACAACGGTAAAAATATTGTCAGTAAGATAATAATGCTTACAAAGAAAATTCCATACGATAATAATCGTTTTTGTTGTTGAGAAATTTTAATCATTCCCTTCTTAAGGCTCCTATTTTTATTATACCTAATTAATGCCATTTCTGCAAAAGATATAAAAAAAGTGCTTATTACAGCACTTTTTATTTTAGAATTCACAGTTTTTCGGTGTACGCGGAAATGGAATAACGTCGCGAATGTTTTCAACACCGGTCATATACATGAGCATGCGGTCAAAACCAAGGCCGTACCCTGCATGTGGTGTCGTCCCGTATTTACGCAAGTCTAGATACCACCACAAAACCGATTCATTTACATGCATTTCTTTCATGCGCTTTTTTAAGACGTCAAGACGTTCTTCACGCTGACTTCCTCCAATTAACTCCCCAGCACCTGGGACAAGTAAATCCATTGCGGCTACAGTCTCTTTATCGTCATTTAAACGCATATAGAATGCTTTAATATCCTTGGGCCAATCCGTTACAAAGACAGGTCCATCAAAATGACTGACTAGATATTTTTCATGTTCTTTCGCCAAGTCTTCGCCATGCATTGGTTTATTTTCAAATGCTTTCTTTGCGTTAAGTAAAATGTCAATCGCTTCTTTATGGGTTACCTTTTTAAATGGCTTCACCATAACCGATTCAAGTTTTTTAAGTAGTCCTTTTTGAACAAATTTGTCAAAGAATTCCATCTCTTTCGGTGCACGATCCATTACATATTTGATGATATACTTGACCATTTCTTCCGCTAGGTCCATATCATCTTGAAGATCTGCAAAAGCTATTTCTGGTTCAATCATCCAAAATTCCGATGCATGTGTCGTGGTATTTGATTTTTCAGCACGGAAGGTTGGACCAAACGTATAGACTTTTTTGAAGGCTTGGGCAAATACTTCCGCTTCAAGTTGCCCTGAAACCGTTAAGTTTGTTGCTTTGCCGAAAAAGTCTTGTTTATAGTCAATTAATCCTTCATCATCTTTAGGTATTTTCATTGAATCAAGCGTCGATACTTTAAAGAGCTCTCCTGCACCTTCGGCATCAACTCCTGTGATAATTGGGCTTGCTACATGCATGAAGTCGCGTTCTTGGAAAAACGTATGAATCCCGTGTGTCAACAAGCTTCGAACACGAAAAACAGCAGTAAACAAATTTGTTCTTGGACGTAGATGTGCATTTTCTCGTAAGAATTCACGGCTATGTCTTTTCGGTTGAATTGGGTAATCTTCCAACGACTCTCCTACGACGATGATTTCATCCGCTTTTATCTCAAATGGTTGTTTCATGGTTGGTGTCACGACAACTGTGCCAGTGATTTGTACGCTTGAACCGATTCGAATTTTTTGTATGTCCTTAAAATTTTCAAGTCGTCCCTCTTCGTACACAACTTGAACACTCTCAAAATTAGTTCCATCGTTTAAATCGATAAAACCGAATGCTTTTTGAGCTCGATGGTTTCGTACCCATCCGTGTAAGGTAACTTGTTTTTGATTGTTTGACTCGTAATTGTTGAACAATGCTTTGATATCCATTGATATCCCTCCTATTAAATAAAAAAAGCCCATTTCTTTCGAAAAGGGCGAATTATCCGCGGTACCACCTTAATTCCGACGATTGTCGGCACTTATACTCTTTAACGCAGAGGCTACGGATGGGTCTACTTCATTCTTCCATCTCTCCCGGTGTTATTCGTTTATTCATAAGACTTGGCTTCCACCGTCCCAAGCTCGCTATACTTAGAGAAATAAACTACTTATCCGTTCATCGATTTATATAATAATCATATCAAATCCGCGTGCTTTGTCAATGTTTATGTTCACGTACTCGAGTATGCTTATAAAACCATGTTTTTTCAGTAAAATTGATCCCTTATCGGATGCGATTTATGATTATAGGCTTATTTTTTTTGATCTTTATATTCGAAGAGACCACTTAATGGTTTATCTTGGATAATGTTTAATATCCCTTGCGCAAACAAAGGTGCAATACTTAATTGAATGACTTTATCGCAATACTTATCTTTAGATAGTGCAATCGTATTCGTGCAAACAAGTTCTTTTATTGCACTTTCTTTGATGCGCTCGATGGCTGGTCCTGAAAAAATCGGATGAGTACAGGCTGCATAGACTTCTTTTGCTCCTGCTGCTTTTAAAGCGCTTGCGGCAGACCCAATAGTTCCGGCGGTATCAATTATATCATCAATAATAATGGCAACTTTATTTTGTACATCTCCAACAATGCCCATAACTTCAACTTCATTGGCTTTTGGACGACGTTTATCAATAATCGCAATAGGTGCATTAAGTACATTCCCCATTTCACGCGCTCTTACAGCACCACCGTGGTCTGGAGAAACGATAACAATATCTTCACCTTTTAGTTTGTTATCAAAATAATCGGCAAGAATTGGCATGGCAACAAAGTTATCAATTGGAATGTCGAAAAATCCTTGAATTTGGCCTGCGTGTAAATCCATGGCTAACACACGCGTTGCTCCTGCAACTTGAAGCAGGTTTGCGACTAGTTTTGCAGAAATCGGTTGTCTTGATGCGGCTTTACGGTCTTGTCTTGAGTAGCCGTAATACGGCATCACAATGTTGATGCTTTTAGCTGATGCACGTTTTAATGCATCGATCATAATTAATAATTCCATAAGGTTCTCGTTCACTGGCGTTTGTGTTGGTTGAATCACAAACACATGATGACCGCGCACCGTTTCTTCAATGTTTAATCCTATTTCACCATCGGCAAAACGTTTAACTTCGCATCGACTGAGTGGAATGTTAGCTTCTTTAGCAATTTCTTCTGCGAGTTTTCTGTTTGCATTTAGTGAAAATAGTTTTATTTTATGTCCATTATAAGTAGCCATAAAACCCTCCGTTATTTTTTATATAATTTAACACACATTCATTATAAAGGATAATGTCCCAAAAGAAAATGCAACTTGTAAAAAAGTTGCATTCATGGTTATACTAATCTCTTATTCTTCGTCTTCAAGTTTGTGATATGCATCAATTACGATGCCTTCAATAAGATTTCTGGTTTCTTGGTTGATCGGATGCGCAACGTCTTTAAATTCACCATTCGGCATTTTACGACTCGGCATCGCAACAAATAGACCATCTTTCCCATCGATAACACGCAATTCATGAACAACAAAACAATCGTCAATGGTAATGGCTGCAATCGCTTTTAAGCGGTTCTCACCATTGAACTTCTTGATACGAACGTCTGTTATATTCATCATTCCACCCCACATTTTGTGTCAGTTCCATTGTTATGCCAAAATTATACCACAGGATTTTACCTATTTCAAATATTTTCGAGTAAATAAAACCGCACCACTACTTAATTTTTGTTATGAAAACAGAATTTCCACGTGAAAACCTGTCCGACAGGTTGAGCATAATTTTCTTGTTTTGTTGGAATACCATCATCGCTGGACCCGTCCCGCTCATTAGTGCTCCTTCGATATCTTCATGCTCGATAAGCTTCTTTAGTTCTTGTACTTTTGGTAATAATTGAAAGGTAAATGGTTCAAGGGCGTTGTGTAGTTCTCGGACCATTAAATCGTAATTTTTGTTATAGATCGCGTTGCTCATAGATGTTATTCGTGTGTGTACAATATCATTCATTGATACCGCATCAAAGACTTTTTTTGTGCTCACCTCGATGGCTGGAACAACAATCATCACTGGCCAGTTAACGCGACGGTTTAAAAACATAAGTTGTTCTCCCTTACCGCGAGCAATGCACATTTTATTATGGACACAGAATGGAATATCTGCGCCGAACGTTTCGCCAATTTCGGCGAGTTTTTCTTTGGATAGTTTAAGTTTAAACAATTTGTTTATACCTCTTAATGTCGCAGCAGCGTCAGCGCTGCCTCCAGCCAATCCAGCAGAAATCGGGATATTCTTCTCGATATGAATGGATACACCACCATTAATTTCGAAAGTTTTTATCATGTAATCTGCAACCTTATACACCAAATTGTCCTTAACATCATCCGTTATTTTCTTACTGGTCGTAATTTCAATTGTTGCTTCTTGCAACTTTTTAAAGGTTAAAAGATCATGGAGTTCAAGAGGCGCCATAATGGTTTCAAGATCGTGAAAGCGGTCTTTGCGTTTTCGTAATACATCAAGATACAAATTGACTTTTGCATAAGCTTTTTCTTTCATGGGTTAAACCCTCCAGTGTGATGAGATAGTTTTACTTTATTTCTTCTTGATGTATTTCATAGAAGTAGTTACTCATGATAATAAAGGTTTCAAGATCTAGGCTTTCTGCACGGCTTTGAGGTGATATCTCTAATGTTTCTAATGCTTCTGTCAATCGGGATTTATCGACCGCTAAAAAGGTGTGAAGATTATTTAGCAATGTCTTGCGGCGTTGTCTAAAACACGCTTTGATAAATTGAAAGAAAAACGGTTCATTTTTAACTTTATGGGTGTATTTTTGATGAAAATCGAGTGTGATGACCGCACTGTCTACGTTCGGCGCAGGCATAAAGACGTTTCTTGGTACTTTAAAGCCAAAGGCTGTTTGCGCGCGGTATTGAACTGCTATACTAAGCGCATTGTAATCCTTTGTATTTTTTTGAGCAGTGATGCGTCGAGCAACTTCGAGTTGCATCATAACGACCATCCGCTTAATGCGCTTTGAATCCTCTAGGCATTTCATTAAAATCGGTGTAGTAATGTAATACGGTAAGTTTGCAATGACAACAACATCATGGGCGTTTTCATCGATTTTTTCGATATCGTTGTC
This sequence comes from Candidatus Izemoplasma sp., assembly GCA_007131405.1. Taxonomy (GTDB): domain Bacteria; phylum Bacillota_I; class Bacilli_A; order Izemoplasmatales; family Izemoplasmataceae; genus SLQR01. Next base: position 40,961 of record SLQR01000024.1, on the reverse strand, counting down.
AATATCGCGTTTTAATACATCATCATGAATAAGATGAAATTTTTGATCATCAAAGGCATTATTTAGTATCGCGATTAGATCTTGATCTATCTCATAAGCGAGTAATGTGCTTACTTTTGGCAATAATCGTTCAGTCAAACTTCCGAGTCCAGGGCCAATTTCAATCGCAAATGTGTTCGCTGAAAGTGAACTAAGTTGTATGATTTTTTCAAGAATATTACCATCAATTAAAAAATTTTGTCCATACTTCTTTTTAATATTGATTCGGCTATCTTTTAATAACGTTTGGATATGACGAGGGTTTGACGATTTCATACAATCACCTTTTCAAGGTCTTTTTTCTTAATGGCAAACATGTTAAGTCGTTTGAGTAATGTTTTCGCGTTGCAGTGGCCTAGATGAAAATGGTGACAAACTTTCTCGCGTTGTTTTGATGCATTTTTTACACCATTAAGCCCAAGCTGTGCAAGGTCGACCATCGTCAGAGTTCCGTGTTGATCATTAGGTTCATGCATCTCACGTTCAAGCGCTTTTTTTATAATCAGTAGCGGGGCATGTTCAATGCCTACTTTCGTTCCTTGTTTGTTAATGCAATGATGTTTTTGAATAAAAACATGTTTGGTTGGTCCAACATGCTGAGTAATTATTTTACGAATCCTCTCACCTGGATAATCGGGATCAAGAAGGAGGATTAATCCGCGTTTATCATTTAACGCTTTGAGTAAATCAAGTGTTTCTGGTGGGATTTCCGCACCATTTGTGATGACAATATCCGCTTGTGGAAAAATGCGTTTAATATGTTGTGCATCGTGATTGCCTTCAACGACGATCACTTCGTTTTTTATATCGTTTATTTGATTACTGGTTTTCAAAATATCGCGCTGCTTTCTTTTGATTTATAATTATATCAATGTGTTTTTGTTTAACCACAATTTCTTGATTCCCTGAATTTGCGGCTTCGCCATCAATATTCCATTTATGATGGTGTTCGGTGTAGAGTTTGGCATGTTTTGTTTGGACACGTGTCACACCAGGTAGCCATTTAGGATTAAACATAAATGAAATCAAGTATATGATGTTGTTTAGTAGGGGGATATATCGATATACAACAATATCAATTTTTCCATCATCTAACACAGGATTACGAATAATATTAAAGCTCGCAACACGTTTTGAGTTAACCGCCATGATTAATGAGTAGTACCCTTTTAGTTGTCCATCATCGTAGTCAATCTCTGTTTTAATCATCGGAATGGTGAAAAATTCTTTGATTCCGGTAATTAAATACGCACCATAGCCAAAGATTCGCTTTAATTTTGATTGAGTAATGTAACTTATATCGACATAGTTTCCGATTGCTGTTACATAGACGAAATGACCATGTGATCCTTTTACGATATCCATTTTTACATTATAATTATCTTTAATTATTTTTAAAGCTTTATCTACTTTTTTTGGAATACCAAGTGTTTTTGCAATATCACAAGCTGTCCCTGATGGAATATACGCTATTTTTGGACGGTGTTTTTGATCAGCAATACCGTTTACACATTCATTTACTGTTCCGTCCCCACCTGAGATCAGAATCATGTCAATTTTTTCATAACAAGCTTCTTTTGTTAGTTCCGTTGCATGACGGGCTCGCTTGGTCGGTTTGACAGAAACTTTATACCCCATCTCTTCAATGGTTTTCTTTACTTTACCGAGCGATGCTTTGAATTTCTTCTTACCGCTCATTGGGTTATAGATCACCCAACATGTTTTCATACTATCACCACGCTTTGCCTTATTATAGCATAAAAAGAAAAGAGCTCACAAGCACAGTTGAGGGTTGTGAACGATTTTTTACGTTATTTTCACTCTTATTGATTTCTAGATTGTCTATTTTTATGAAATCCCTTGATACATTATCTTGTATTTGTGTCTTGTCAATCATTTTATTCATTGCATTGTGTCTTAAGGTATTATGTAAAAAAAGGCTCCCTAAGGAACCTTCTTCATTGTGTTAGTCTAATGATTGAGCAGCAGTGATAATGGCGGTGTTGTAGATATCTTGAACTGAACAGCCACGAGAAAGGTCATTTACTGGTTTATTGAGGCCTGCTAGTATTGGTCCAACAGCTTCAAAGCCCGCAAGTCTTTGAACCATTTTGTACCCAATGTTTCCACTGTTTAAGTCTGGAAAGATAAACGTATTCGCTTTCCCGGCTACAGGGCTATCAGGGAACTTGCTTTTCCCTACACTTTCGACAAATGCTGCATCAAATTGCATTTCTCCATCAATATCAAAGCCTGTTTTTTTTGATTTTGCAATTTTAACGGCTTCACGAACTTTTTTGGTTTCATCGGTCATTGCACTACCATTCGTCGAGAATGACAATAAAGCTACTTTTGGATCAATTCCAAACATTTTGGCCGCTTTAGCTGATTCTATCGCAAATTCAGCTAACGACTTTGCGTCTGGATTTGGGTTAATAGCACAGTCCCCCATGATGTATTTTTCATCGTCACGAATCATTAAGAAATAGCCGAATGTTTTCGTCACGTCTTTTTTAGTTTTAATGAGTTGAAGTGCTGGTCTAACCGTATCACCTGTTGAATGGATAGCCCCACTAACCAACCCATCTGCATGATTCATATACACCATCATTGTCCCAAAGTAGTTTGAGGTTTTTAGCGCTTCTTTGGCTTCTTCATATGAACACTTTCCTGCTCGACGTTCGACCATTGCTTGAACATATTCGTTGAATCCATCAAAGCATTCTGGGTCAACAATTTTACAGCGGTGAACTGCTTCAGGTAAGTCTTCTTTTTTACCAATTAATACCGGAAGAATTAGTTCTTCTTCATATAATTTATGGGCAGCTTCAAGAATCCGTTCATCACTTGATTCTGGAAAAACGATTTTTATGTTCTTTCCTTTAATCTTTGCTTTTAATTCATCCATAATTTTAGACATTCAAATCACTCCCTATCGTCTATATTGTATATAATCACGCCATTATTTGCAATGATTTCAGTAAAGAACTCTATGTTTTCTTTTAGCTATGTTAAAATAACATTAAAGGTGATAACATGAAGAAAATAGATACCGTTTTATTCGACTTAGACGGAACATTAATTGACACAAATGAAATCATTGCCAAGAGTTATGAATATGCCTATCAAACACATCTGCCTGATCTCGAGATGCCACGTTCATTAGTGATTAATAATATTGGTCCTACGCTTCGTACAATTTTTTCTCGATACACAAAGGACCCTGCACGTGTTGATGCGCTTATTGAATCGTATCGAGCGTATTATACACAATATGAATTTGATTACTTTTATCTTTACCCTAAAGTTAAAGACGTGTTGGACAAACTGAAGGAAAACGGCATCCAACTTGGGATTGTGACTTCCAAACTAAAAGAAGCCGCATGGCCAAGTTATACCCACTTTGGGCTTGAACACTATTTTGATGTATTTATCGCTTTAGACGATGTTGATGAACCTAAACCGAGTGCTGAACCTGTTTTAAAAGCTCTTTCTGCCTTTGATCATGTTGAAAATGCCATCATGATTGGGGACAATCAAAGTGATTTATTGGCTGGTCAAGCTGCGGGTATTTTAAGTGCTGGTGTCGCTTGGAGCATCAAAGGGCGTGACCATTTAAAAAAGGTTAACCCTAATTACATACTTGAATCAATGGAGGATTTATTACCACTAATACCTATAAAGGAGTGATTTAATGGATTGTATTTTTTGTAAAATTGTCAATGGAGACATTCCTGCTTACAAAGTGTATGAGGATGATGACGTCATGGCTTTTTTAGATATCTCTCAAGCCACGAAAGGCCATACATTGCTGATTCCAAAAAAGCACGAAAAAAACATGTATGACATTACCGATGAAACTGTTTCAAAGGTGTTTGGGTTAGTTCCAACCATCGCTAAAGCACTCAAAGAAGCCTTTAATCCTATTGGACTCAACCTAGTCAGTAACACAGATAAACCGCTTCAATCCGTTGATCATTTTCATGTGCATTTAGTTCCACGCTATGAAAATGACGAGTTTAATATCGACTTTATCAACCACATGGAGTCTTTAGAAAAAGAAGATTATCAAGCCGTCCTTGAAAAACTAACTCAAGTTATAAAAAAATAAGCAGTTTAGCTAAACTGCTTATTTTTTTTATACGGTTTTGGTGGATGCGGTTTGATTAGACACGATGCTTTATGACCAATTAGATCGTTTCGTCCTGCTTGTTCTAATGCTTGTTTGACTAAGGTATAGTTATTCGGTAGGTGAAACTGAATTAGAGCTCTTTGTTGAGCTTTTTCTTTTGGGTTTTTAGGTACATAAACCGTTTCATTCGTGTAAGGATTAATGCCGGTATAATACATGCATGTTGACGCCGTTCCTGGGGTTGGGTAGAAGTCTTGAACTTGTTCTGGTCGTTGATTGTTATGTTTGAGATACTCTGCAAGTTCAATGGCGCTTTGTAAGGTAGACCCTGGATGCGAGGACATTAAATAAGGCACTAAAAATTGATTTTTATCATGCTTTTTATTTAATGCGTAATAGCGTTTAACAAAGCGGTCGTATAAGTCTTGACTTGGTTTCCCCATCTGTTTTAATACGGTGTCATCAACATGTTCTGGAGCAATCTTCAATTGACCCGAGATATGGTGTTTTACAAGTTCATTAAAGAAATCGGACTTTTTATCATACATAAGATAATCATAGCGTATACCCGAACGGACAAAGACTTTTTTTACACCCGGTAGTTCTCTAAGAGCGCGCAAAATATCAAGATAATCAGTATGATCAACTTCGAGTTTATCGCATGGTGTATAGCCAATGCATTCTTTATGCGTACAGACGCCATGCTTCAGCTGTTTTTGACAACTGGGGATATAAAAGTTTGCCGTTGGCCCTCCAACGTCATGAATATATCCTTTAAAATCGTTGTGTTGGATAATTTTTTCGGCTTCTTGCATAAGCGACGTCTTACTGCGTGATTGAATTATTCTTCCTTGATGGAAAGTTAATGCACAAAAGTGACATCCTCCAAAACACCCTCGGTTAGATATCAAACTAAACTTTACCTCATTAATGGCGGGAATATCTTCAGTGTAACTTGGATGTGGTTCGCGGGTAAACGGTAAATCATAGGTATAATCCATATCCTCTTGGGATAATGGGTAAGCTGGTGGGTTTTGCACAACGAAATGACGCTGATAGGATTCAATTAATGGTTTAGCTGTAAATGCATCGGTCTGCTTGTTTTGCATGTTAAAACTTACATTGTATGCTTGTTTGTCTTCGAGCACTTCGTCGTATTCAGGCAAAGGAATCCCATCGGTTGGTAAATTATCTGATGTTTTAGTTTTCCAGACCGTGCTGCGTATGTAAATAAGGTCTTTAATGGATAAATTCGCTTCTAAAGCTTCGGCTATTTCAATAATGGTTTTTTCAGCCATCCCATAAACAAGTAAATCCGCACCTGAATCCAACAAAATTGATCGACGCACTTGATTGTCCCAATAATCATAGTGTGACAAGCGGCGTAAAGACGCTTCAATTCCCCCGATAATAATGGGCACATTGCCAAACAATGCTCTTACTTTTTTGCTGTAACGGATTGTCGCTCGGTCTGGGCGTTTATCGTTGCGACCACCTGGTGTGTAGGCATCTTGTTTACGGCGTTTTTTAGCCACCGTGTAATGATTGACCATTGAATCAATGTTGCCTGCTGTAATTAAAAAGCCGAGTTTAGGCTCGCCAAGTTTGGTAAATGCTTGATTATCGTTCATATCAGGTTGCGCAATGATGGCAACTTTGTAATTAAAGCGTTCTAAAGTCCGCGCAATAATCGCTGCACCAAAAGAAGGATGATCAATATAGGCATCACCACTAATTAATATAAAATCTGCTTGTTCAAAGCCTTGTGCTTTCATTTCTTCAAGACTCATTGGAATAAATGTAGACATAAAAATCACCTTAGGCTATTATAGCACAAACTTTATGGTGCGCCTAAATAAAAAATACCTACCGGTTGGTAGGTATTTTTTTGATTGGTTACTTGAAAAGATTTGTTAGTGTTTTAACAAGCACACCAGTTCCGCCGGATTTGCTTTCATAAGCGGTTCCAGCTATGTCTAGATGAACCCATGCGCGGTCATCATCAACAAATTTTTGTAAGAATGCCGCAGCAACTGATGACCCAGCTAAGCGGGATCCACTGCTGTTTTTAATATCGGCACTAAAACTTTTTAAATCGTCATGATGGTCTTGATGGATTGGCAGTTGCCAAAGGCGTTCTTTGTTGGTTTTAGCTGTTTCCATTAATTCGTTTAAGAATGTTTCATTATTGGTAAATGCCCCGGTATATGTTTTTCCAAGTGCGCCGACGACAGCTCCGGTTAATGTTGCTACATCAATAAGACGTGTAGCGCCTTTTTCTTGCGCAAACCATAAGGCATCAGCCAGTGTTAAACGTCCTTCAGCATCCGTTGAGATAATTTCAATGGTTAATCCTTTTGCTGACGTTAAGATATCATCAGGTACAATGGCATAATCACCAATACGGTTGTCGGTTGCAGCAATAACGACATGAATGTTGGCTTTGACTTTAAGTCTTGTTGCCGCTTCAATTGCACCAAGTACGGTTGCTGATCCACCCATATCCATTTTCATAGACGGCATATTTTGAACACCTTTTAATGAGTACCCACCGGTATCGTACATGACTCCTTTACCCACTAAAGCTGTAATTTCTTTGCTGTCTGGGTTGCCCATGTATTCAATATGAATAAGTTTTGGTGCATCGGTGCTTCCTTTGTTGACACCGAGATAGGCTCCCATGTTCATGGCTTCGCAATCGGATTTTTCATAGACTGTGACTTTGACATTATCGATGGTTTCGAGGGCTTTGGCATACTCAGCAAGTTTTTCCGCATTCAAGTAGTTGTATGGTGTATTAATCAGTTCACGGGTGTGATTAATTGCTTCGCCTAAAACAATACCTTCGTGAATCGCTTCAGCGTACTCTTTTTTGTCTGTGTAAGCAATGTTTATGGTATTTGAGCAATCCTCTGATTTAAATTTATTAAAGCGGTATGTCGCTTTAGTAAGCCCTTCAAAAAGTTCAGTGATGGTTTCTTTTTTGAAGGTATCTAAGAGTAAAATCGCGTCTTCTTTTACGTCAGCCATCGCTTTATACGCTGCATCTTTTTTGGTTTCATCGTTTAGGTGGTCTTCATCCACAAAAGCGACATACTTTGTCTTTAGTTTATTTAAGGTGTTGAGTTTAGTAACAGGACCGTTTAGGTCTTCTAGGTCAACATTGAGAAGACTTACAATCTCATTTACCAAGTCACTCTCTTGGTTTTTCGTTAAAACAAGCATTTTGGTTTCTTCTTTAAAATTAAAATCTTTCTGTGCGTTAAACATAACTTCCTCCTATTTTATGGTGTCTGTTTTCATGTAAGGTTGTAAAACCTCTGGTATGTTTATTGTACCATCTTTTTGCTGATAATTCTCAAGGATTGCGACAACAGTTCGTCCAACTGCAAGCCCAGAGCCGTTTAAGGTGTGTACAAACTCCGGTTTGCTTTTTGCGTCGCGTTTAAACTTAATGTTTCCGCGTCTTGCTTGGTAATCTTCTGCGTTCGAAATACTTCCGATTTCTCGGTAGGTTTCATACGCTGGCAAATAGACTTCAATATCGTAAGTTTTTGCCATGCCAAAACCAAGGTCTCCACTGCATAGTTCAATCACACGATAAGGTAATTTTAATGCTTTTAAAACGTTCTCGCTATGTTCAATCATTTTATCAAGTTCCGGGTATGAGTCTTCTGGTTTTGAGAATTTGATGAGTTCGACTTTATTAAATTGATGCAAACGAATAATACCGCGCGTATCACGCCCCGCACTCCCTGCTTCTTGTCTAAATGCGGTGGTAAAGGCTGCATATTTAATGGGTAAGTCTTCGCCTTTTAGGATTTCATTTCGGTGCAGGTTGATGGCTGGTACTTCGGCTGTAGGGTTTAAGTATAGGTTACGCTCATCAACAAGTTTGAACGCATCGTCTTCAAATTTAGGAAATTGGCCGGATGCAATCATTGATTCTTTGTTCACAATGAATGGCAGTAGCGTTTCAGTGTACCCATGCTTTTCGACATGCATATTCATCATAAAATTGATGAGTGCACGCTCAAGTCTTGCGCCAAGACCTTTGTATACGACAAAGCGGCTAGAGGCAATTTTTGCGGCACGATCAAAATCGAGAATATCGAGTTCTTGCGCCAAATCCCAGTGAGCTTTTGGATCAAAGTCAAAGGTCGGTACTTCACCAAAATGACGCAAAACTTTGTTGTCATTTTCATCTTTTCCGATTGGAATATCTTTATGCGGTATGTTTGGTGTGTTGAGTAAAGCGGTCTCTATTTTTTTATCACTATCGCGAATGGTTTGTTCTAGTTCTTGAATCGATGCTTTATCCGCCTCAATGGATTGAAGAATCTCGCTTACGTCATTTCCAGCGCGCTTAAACTCTCCGATTTTTTTGCTTGTCTCGTTGCGCTTCGCTTTTAAGTCTTCGACTTCCTTAATAGCCAAGCGTCGTTCTTCATCGATTTTTACGATATCACGAAGATAGTCGAATGATTCATTACGGAGATTAAGTTGTTTTATGATGGGTTCTAAGTTGTCACGAATTTGTTTGATGTCTAACATAGTATTGCCTCCTTTTTAATAAAAAAACCCGTCCCAATAAAGGGACGAGTTGTTATACCCGTGTTGCCACCCTAGTTAGTGCTTTCACACTCACTCGAAACAGATAACGGTTGTTTGCCGGGAAGGTTTTATTCCACTCTGAGGGAGATTTCACAATGGGTCGTATTGGTTTGCACCAGCCACCAACTCGCTTGAATCGATCCATTTGTTACTTAGCCTCTTCATTGCTTTCTACTTATACATGCAGTTTATCAAAGGGTGATTGTTTTGTCAATTATTCTTCGTCATCAAAAAGTGAAAGTTTTGGTTCTTCTTTATTTTCTTCTTCTTCTTTATCGTTGTTTTCTAAGACATCGTCTTGAACTGTTTCACTGACTTCTTCTACAATTTCTGTTTCTTCAACTGTAGTTTTAGATGTCTCTGTTTGGGCATTTCCCAATCCTTCTTGCTGTGCTTGAACGACTTCTTCGATTTGTTCTTCAATCGTTTCTTCTTTTGGTACTACTGCGACGGTAGCCACTTTATGGCCTTCGTTTAAACGCATTAAGCGAACGCCTTGGGTTGCACGGCTGCTTGTGCTAATTTGTTCGATTGGTAAGCGGATCATCATGCCTTTCGTAGTAATTATGATTAAGTCTTCATCGCCGGTAACACTTTTCAGTTTAACCAGTTGGCCGTTTTTCTCGGTAACGTTTAAGGTTTTAACGCCTTTACCACCACGATTTTGTTGGCGATATTCGGTGATGCTTGTTCGTTTACCATAACCGTTTTCTGTAACAATTAAGACTTCATCTTCATCGCTTGTGACAAGGCTTAAGCCTACCACACGTTGAGGTTCGGTTAAGTTAATGCCTCGCACCCCACTTGCCACACGACCCATGTCACGAACCGTGGCTTCGTTAAATCGAATCGCTTTGCCACTTGAGGCACCAATCACGACATCATACGTTCCATCGGTTAAGCGTACATCAAGAAGTTCATCGTCTTCTTTTAGCGTAATGGCGCGAATTCCTGAGGTTCTTATGTTTTTGAAGGCTTTCACATGTGTCCGTTTAACGACGCCATGTTTGGTGACAAAGAAAATAAATTCATCCGCGTCAAAGTCTTTGATGTTCGCAATGGCTTGAACATCTTCTTCTTTGTCTAGGTCAAGCAAGTTTACAAGCGGTAACCCTTTGGACTGACGTCCATAGACGGGAATCTTGTACCCTTTCATTTTGTAGACACGACCTTTGTTGGTAAAGAACATTAAGAAGTCGTGCGTTGAGGTATGAATGATGTGTTCAACTGCATCGTCTTCGTTTGTTTTAATACCGGTAAGTCCCTTGCCTCCGCGGTTTTGTGTTTTGTAACTTTCTGCTGTCATGCGTTTGCAATACCCGCTTTGTGTGATTGTTATGATCACATTTTCTTGCGGAATAAGGTCTTCGTCTTCAATGTCTAAATCTTGTGCGAGTGATATTTCTGTGCGACGTTCATCGCCATAAGTATCACGCATTTTGGTTAAATCCTCACGCACAACATTAAGTTTTTTCTCATCGCTTGCAAGCAGCGCTTCTAAGAATTCGATTTGTTCTTTTAAGTCGGTGAGTTCTTGATCGAGTTTTTCACGCTCTAGACCAGAAAGGCGTCGTAAACGCATTTCTAAGATCGCTTTAGCTTGCTCTTCTGATAACTCAAAGCGTTGAATAAGTTTTTCTTCCGCATCATCATACGCCGTACGGATCACGTTAATCACTTCATCGATATGATCAAGTGCAATAAGCAATCCTTTAAGAATGTGCGCACGCGCTTGGGCTTTGTTAAGGTCAAACGCTGAACGACGTGTTAAGACTTCGATTTGGTGGTTAACGTAATGAACAAGCGCTTCTTTAATATTTAATACTTTTGGTTGGTTGTTTACTAGCGCAAGCATATTGATTCCGAACGATGTTTGTAACGGGGTAAACTTATAGAGGTTGTTCAACGTCACTTCGGCGTTGGTTTCTTTTTTAAGTTCGATGACGATTTTGATACCATTACGGTTTGATTCATCGCGCAAATCGGTAATCCCTTCAATACGCTTTTCTTTAGCGAGTTCAGCAACTTTCTCGATTAAGCGTGTTTTGTTCACTTGGTAAGGAATTTCGGTAACAGTAATAGTCTTTTTCCCGTTTTTATTTTCAGTAATGTCTGCTTTAGCGCGGACCTTGATAGAGCCATTTCCCGTTTCATACGCTTGGCGTAATCCGGTCATGCCCATCAGAGTTCCTCCGGTTGGGAAATCCGGTCCTGGAATAATCTCCATTAACTCAGAAATTTCAATGTCGTTGTTGTCAATGTACGCTAAGACACCGTTGATAACTTCAGTAAGGTTATGCGGCGGAATGTTTGTTGCCATTCCAACGGCAATCCCTGTTGATCCGTTAACCAGTAAATTCGGAAATTTACTCGGCAGGACACTAGGTTCTCTTTCTGTCCCATCGTAGTTTTCAACAAAATCAATTGTATCTTTTTTGATGTCTGAAAGCATCTCTGCTGCAAGTTTATGCATTTTCGCCTCAGTATAACGCATGGCTGCAGCGCCATCGCCATCAATCGATCCAAAGTTCCCATGGCCATTGACTAGTGGGTAACGGTAACTAAATGGTTGCGCCATGCGTACCATCGCATCGTAAATGGCAGAGTCTCCATGAGGGTGGTATTTCCCCATAACGTCCCCGACGATACGTGCGGATTTTTTGTAGGCTTTTTCTGGGGTAACACCAAGGTCATCCATTCCGTATAAAATACGACGGTGAACAGGTTTTAGTCCGTCCCGAACATCGGGCAAGGCACGTGAAACGATAACACTCATGGCGTAGCTTAAAAAGGAGTTCTTCATTTCGCTTGTAATGTTTATTTCTGATATTTTATCGTAATCCATCTGTTGCATTGGATCTAGTGGTTTCATCGTATCCATAAATCGCTCTCCTATACGTCTAGATTTTGAACATACATGGCGTTTTCTTGAATAAAGTCTTTACGTGGTGCGACTTCATCACCCATTAGCATGCTAAATACATGATCGGCTTCCATTGCATCGTCTAGTGACACTTTCAACAAGGTGCGTGTTTGTGGGTCCATGGTGGTTTCCCAGAGTTGATCTGGGTTCATTTCTCCAAGTCCTTTGTATCGTTGAATGGATGCTCGTGTTGATGCGTCTTTAAGTTTTTCGGCAAGTTCTTTTTCTGTAAAGGCATAATCAATTTGTTTGCCCTGTTGGATTTTATATAGTGGTGGTTGAGCTATGTACACATAGCCACGTTCGATAAGTGGTTTCATGTGGCGGAATAGGAATGTTAATAGTAAGGTGCGAATATGCGCACCATCCACGTCGGCATCCGTCATAATAACGATTTTATGGTATCGAGATAAATTGACGTTAAACTCATCGCCAATCCCAGTTCCAAACGCGGTAATCATGGATAAGATTTCTTTGTTTTGAAGAATTTTATCGAGTCGAGCTTTTTCCACGTTTAAGACTTTTCCGCGTAGAGGTAAGATTGCTTGGAACTCAGATTCACGCCCTTGTTTGGCACTTCCGCCCGCACTGTCACCCTCGACGATATAAAGTTCTGAACGTTTTGGGTCTTTGCTTCGGCAGTCCGCGAGTTTGCTCGCAAACCCAAGCCCATCAAGGGGACTTTTTCGGCGTGTTGCTTCGCGTGCTTTTTTCGCCGCAAGGCGTGCGCGTGAGGCAAGGAGTGCTTTTTCAATGATGATTTTTGCATCATTTGGGTTTTCAAGTAAATAGCGATCTAACCCTTCGCTTAATATCTGTGCCACGATACGGCGGACTTCGGTGCTTCCAAGTTTTGATTTGGTTTGTCCTTCAAACTGTGGATCAGGGTGTTTCACGCTGATGATTGCGGTCAACCCTTCACGTGTATCATCCCCAACAAGAGATTCATCTTTTTTGAAGATGTTGTTGTTTTTCCCGTACGAGTTAAGTATACGGGTCATGGTCATTTTGAACCCTTCTTCGTGGGTTCCCCCTTCAAGGTTGTGGATGTTGTTGGTAAAAGGGAATATATTTTGACTGTAAGCGTCGTTGTATTGCATCGCAATTTCTACGACGATGTCTTCAATTTCACCCTCACAGTAAATAACATTTTGGTGAAGCACTTCTTTATTTTTGTTTAGGTACCCAACATACTCTTTAATTCCACCTTCATAAAGATAGGTTTTAAAGACAGGTGTTGATGAGGTACGTCGGTCACTAATATGGAATGTGATGCCTTTATTGAGAAATGCCATTTGTTGAACACGCAAGCGTAAAATTTCAAAGTCGTATGTGTTGCTTTCTGTAAACACCAACTCATCGGCTTTAAACGCGATTTTTGTGCCTGTTTTATCTGTTGTTCCCAACTCTTCAAGTGGGGTAACGGTGATGCCGCGTTCGTAACGTTGTCGGTAATGATTGCCATCACGATAAATATCGACGACAAACCATTCACTAAGTGCATTAACAACACTCGCTCCAACGCCGTGAAGTCCTCCAGAGACTTTATAGCTTTGGTTGTCGAATTTTCCCCCTGCATGCAGGGTTGTTAAAATCGTTTCTACCGCAGGTAAGTTGGTTTTTGGATGCGTATCCACTGGGATTCCGCGTCCATTATCTTGAACTTCGACGATACCGTCATCCAAAATGTCAATGATAATTTCATTTGCATACCCAGCAAGCGCTTCATCGACTGAATTGTCAACAATTTCCCATACGAGATGATGCAGTCCTCTTGGTCCTGTTGAACCGATGTACATTCCTGGACGTTTTTTAACCGCGTCTAATCCTTCAAGAATTTGAATATTACTGGAATCATAATGTCTTTCTTCCATGGCGTTCCACTCCTTTAATTTTACCTGACTCAATCGTTATTATCTGGTAAGTTGGTATGGTCTCTAAATCAATGTGATGAATATGTGTGGTGGTGATAAAGACTTGTGTGGTATGATCAAACGCATGCATGACTTGGCGTTGTCTTTCAACATCCAGTTCACTAAACACATCGTCGAGCAAAATAATCGGGGGTTTCCCTTTGCGCTCTCGAATCATCTCGACAACCGCAAGTTTAAGCGCGAGTACAGCGCTACGTATTTGACCTTGAGAAGCAAAATTTTTCACGAGATCTTTGTCGAAAAAAAAGTGTAAGTCATCGCGGTGAGGACCAAGTTGAGTTGCTTTGGCAATAATATCGAGTTTGCGTTTTGATTGATACGCTTTGGTTAAATCTTTATCAATGGATGGGGCGTATTCGATACGAACGGTTGGATCATCTTTGGTGAGTGTTGGATGAATTTGGTCAAGTTTTTGATTTAAATCATCAACAAACAGTTGTCGCGCTTGAATAATTTTTTCGGCATAATGAATGAGTTGTTCTGTTAAAACATCAAGCATTGTTTGATCAAATTTACCTTGGCTTAATCCTTTTAACACGTCGTTCCGCTCTCTTAGCAAGCGCCGATAATGCAAAAGGTTCTTCATGTACGCCCGAGACAGTTGCCCTATTTCCATGTCAATAAAACGACGACGTTCTTGTGGGCTCCCTTTAACGAGTTCAAGGTCTTCAGGCGCAAACATGACGACATTGAACAACCCAATATAGTCGCTCAACTTTGTCATTTCTATTTTGTTGTATTTTGCCTTCTTACCGCTTTTTGATAAAATCACACTCAGATGTAACGGTTGTTCTTTTAAATCGAACAGCGCTTGAATCTGTGCGAAATCCTTACCTTTTTGAATGAGGTCTTGGTCCTTAGCTAACTTATGTGACTTTGTTAGTCCAAGGGTGTGAATCGCTTCAAGAATACTTGTCTTTCCTTGAGCGTTCGCCCCAACGATAATATTCAGTTGCGGATTTGGTTCTAAAGTTAAGGCATCGTAACAACGAAATGATTTTAAGGTTAAGGTTTTTATTGTCATCGATTAATTTGAAAACGGCCGGCGTCTTCAATCTCGACAATCATGTCAGGATACAGTTTGCGACCACGACGGTTTTCCGGTTCGCCGTCTACCTTAATTGAACGTGTTTCTAGTATCGCTTTGATTTCGCCACCACTCATTGCTAAGTTCGTAAATTTAAGAAATTGTCCGAGTGTGATGTACTCGGTCGTAATGGTTATTGTTTGCATCAAACCAACTCTTTCATATATATAGTACTTATACATATTATATAATATATGTTAAGATTAAACAAGTTTATTGGGTTAAAAAAAAGGGCTCAAACGAGCCCTTTAAACGGTTTATTTAATCTGTTTTTACTGGAAGAATTAATTGCAGCATATTTTCATCATATTCACCGGTAATAATGAATGGTCTTATTTCACCAGTAAAGCTAATAATTACTTCACTTGATGCAAATATTTTCAATGCTTCAAGGATGTATTTTGAGCTGAACGCAATCTTAATCGGTGATCCGACAACTTCATCGACTGGGTAAACTTCTTCAAGCACACGTCCGATTTCTGGTGAATTAGATGAAATTTCGACGGTGTCGTCCTGACGGAGGTTTAATTTAACAATCGCATTGTGTCCGTCTTTGCTTGAAAGTAAACTTGCTCGCTCAATCGCTGTTAAGAGTGATTCTTTATTGAACTTGATTTTAACTGGGAACTCTTGTGGAATAAGTTTTGATGTTTCTGGGTAGTTCCCCTCAAGTAAGCGTGATAAGAATAACACGTTGTTGTATTTAAATAAAACACGGGATTGATCGAAATGAACTTCTACATGATCTTGATTGTTTTCAAGAATCTTCATCAATTCTTCTAAACTTTTACCAGGAATAATCACCTGCATTTTATCATACGACTCTTCGAGCTCAATTGTTTTTTGGCTTAAACGGTAAGAGTCCGTCGCCACACTCGTCAGTGACTTCCCATCAATCTTAAAACTCACTCCGGTTAAAATCGGACGGTTTTCTATGGTTGATGTTGAAAAAGCTGTTTGTCGAATGATTGTTTTTAACGTTCGCACATTTACTTTAATGAAGTCGTCCTTTTCTTTAAAGACAATGTTTGGATAATCATCAAGTTCAAGAACATTTAACGTAATGTCTGAATGATCTGCTTCGATTCGAAGCAAACTATCATCAACATAAGACATTTGAACATTTTGACCATCAAGTTTACGAACAATTTCAATGAAGTATTTACCAGGAATTAATACAGATCCTTCTTCTTCAACATTTAAACTAGCATCTTCGAGTTTAATGTTAATTGAGATATCTGAATTACTTGTTGTCATCATAATGTGATCTTTAGAAACATCAAGTTTTATTCCTTGAAGCGCTGGATTTGGTGTTTTGTTCGATAACGCTTTTTGCGCAACAATCAAGTTGTAAAGCAATTTATCTTTATTCATTTCAAAACGCATTCAATCACCTCTTAAATAATTATTATGTTTTTAAGTTATTATTATAAGTGTCGTGTGGATATGTGGATTATTTTATTTATCTACTTAATTATACCATAAATTAGCGAAAAATCGTGTATTTATTTTCAATTTTCTCCACATTTAATCGACAATTTCTCCACATCGATTTTTATGTTCTTATCGACGATCATGTCGTTGGTTATTTTTTCAACGGAATGCATAACTGTCGAGTGGTCACGGTTGCTAAAATAACTACCTATTTTTTTGTATGGAAGGTCGTATATCGTCTTTATCAGGTACATAGAGACTTGTCTAGGGTATAAGAAATTTCGTGTTCTTTTCTTCGAAACTAAGTCACTTGTTGAGATATTATAGTAATCACTTACGATGCTTAACACGTTATTAATTTTTGATTTCACAAAGTCTTTATGATCACGTTTTGGTTTCACGAGACTTTCTAATGCAATTTCTGCATTCTTTACCGTAAAGTCGTATCCAAATGCCGTACAATAGAAGAGAACGCGTTTTAATGCACCTTCAAGCTCGCGGACATTGTTGTCGAAAACACTGGCAATGTATTCAATGACTTTATGAGGAATCAAATCTTTTTCACTGGTTTCCGCCATCATTTTTTTCTCAAGAATTTTTATACGGTGATCTAACTCTGGACGGTTAATGTCAACGGTAACACCCCATAAGAAACGCGAAGTTAAACGGGACATAATATCTTTTAAATCACTTGCGCTGCGGTCAGACGTGATAACAATTTGTTTTTGTTGATTAAAAAGGAGTTCAAACAACTTAAAAAATTCTTGTTGTGATTTCTCTTTTTTAGCGAGAAATTGAATATCATCCACCAACAAAACATCAATTTCTTTAAATTGATCATGGAATTCATCAAATTTCTTTTTACTTGCTAAACGAACGTATTCCTCAACGAATTGGTCAGCCTTAATATAAAGAACCTTTTTATTAATGTCGCTTTCTAATATATAGTTACCAACACATTGCATTAAGTGTGTTTTTCCTAATCCAACATCCCCAAAGATATAAAGAGGGTTGGCAACAACACCAGGTTGATCGGCAACTTTAATCGCCGATGTGTAAGCTAAACGATTGGAATTTCCAACCACAAAGTTATCAAAAGTATAACTAAGGTTTAAATTCGTGTTAAAAATCTCCTGCCCAAATTGCTCCTCTGGCAAGGCGGGAGAGTATTTTTTTTGATCACTAAGCTCTTTTTCAGCTTGATCTTGCGTAACTAAACGATACTGATATGGCTCGCTTACGTAATTTTCGAGCATACGGTTCATTTTCTTAAGATATAGCATTTCGATACGTTTTTTGACAAACTCATTTTCAACGATTAAAAAGACGTAGTTATTTTTAACCTTAAAAATCGAGTCAATAGACTCTAATGTCTCTTTGTAAGACTGTTCTTCGAATGCAACGGAGAGTTGCGATTTAATTTCATGCCAAATATCTAGATGTTCTTGCATGTCTATCACCCCAATTTACATTTCAAGTTTAGCATAGAAAATAAGTAAAAAAAACAAATATTTATCGACATAAAATGTGGATAACTTTTTATACCCACTTTACCACTATGTGGATAAGAACGGTAGGAAAATGCTTTATAGGGGGATTTCCTAGGAATTCGACATTTCCACATTTAGGCTGTTTCCACATTTCGACATTTCCACATTCCAAAATGTCGAAATAGTCTACTTATGCGATTATTTAGTGTGGAAAAGTAGTTTATAAATTTTACAATGTAATTTTTCAAGTGATTGCTGTTGACACTTTATAAGAAATTATATATAATTGTGTAGCATGGTTTTTCACAAATGAATTAGGAGGTGTTGATCATGAAAAGAACATATCAACCAAACGCACGCAAACGCGCAAAGAAACACGGATTCCGCGAACGTATGTCATCACCAGATGGAAGAAGAATAATCGCGAAAAGACGTAAAAAAGGACGTAAACAACTAACAGCTTAACTAAACCATATCTTTTATAAACCTGTAAACACCTGAAAAAGATACTTTTTTAGGTGTTTTTTATTGATTAAAGGAGTTGTTCGAGTTGAAGAAAGCGTACCGTATTAAAAAGACCGCAGACATTGAAGCGGTCATGAAAGCACGATCAGTAGTCCGAAACAATTATTTGAAGATTTTTAAACGAAAAAACCATGATGCACGTCATTTTCATTTTGCGATTAGCGTTCCAAAACGTTATGGTAACGCTGTTGAACGCAATAAAATGAAAAGACGTATTCGAATGATTGTTTCGAAATTACCGATTTCGACTACTGATGATTTCTTTGTTGTTATACACGACGACGCCAAAAAGCTATCCTTTAATGAGTTACAGGATGTATTAAGAAACACTTTAGAGAAATCAAAAATTATCGAGGTGAAAAAATGAAAAATAAAACGAAAATTTTATTATTAGTTGTTGTATTGTTTTTGGTTGTTACGCTTTCAGGGTGTAACACGGACCATTATACATCATCACTTGACACGGAAGGTGGATTTGGTTGGGTACAATGGATTGTTAGTCAAATTGCCAACTTAATTTTTATTGTTAGTAGTGCTGCTGGCGGATATTATGTCGTAGGATTAATTACCATTACGGTTTTAATTCGTGTGCTTGGGTGGCCAATTTACTCAAAGAGCAATGCGATGAGTGCTAATATGACAATGGCTCAACCGGACATTGCTCAATTACAAGAAAAGTACCGTGGTAAAACCGATCCTGCAAGTCAACGCGCACAACAACAAGAGATGATGGCGATCTATAAAGAGTACGGAATTAATCCGTTCGGCTGTTTATTACCACTTTTACAAATGCCTATCTTTATAGCGATGTATCAAACTGTTCGCCGTATCCCACTAACCGACCGTTTTACCGAGAATCTGAATTTTAACTTCTTATGGTTTAACTTTGCTGAGGAACCATTACCGCCATGGTATAGTCCCGCTAATTTAGGGCATAACTGGACCTTTATTGCACTTGCACTTATTGTTGGACTAACGATGTATTTCTATCAACGTTATGCTATGAAAAAGCCAGAGCAATTACAAAACAAAAAGTACCGTACTGCTCAACAGGCTCAATCAGAAAAGACAATGAAATACATGTCCTACTTCATGGTGTTTATGCTAACTGCAATTGCCTTTACAAACTTGGGGATTGCATTCTATTGGATAATTGGGAACTTATTCCAGTTCTTACAAACCTATATCAACCGAAAACAAACCGTTGCTCGTCTTGAAGAACGTAAAAAAACAATTTAAGGGTGATATGAATGAAAAAACTTTCTTTTGAAACAAAGACCTTAGAAGAAGCAAAACAACTCGCGGTTAATAAATTTCGCGTAGCGGAACCATACATTCATTTTGATGTTGAAGAAAAAAAGACATTACTCGGCCTTAAAAAAACGTATAATGTTGAAGCAACACTCGATGTTGATGTGGCGCAACTTGGGTTAAAAACACTCGAGGCAATGTTTGAAAACATGGAAGTTGAAGCGACCATTAATGTTGATCAGCCATCAGATAAAGAAATTGCTTACACCATTGATACCGATGAAAACCCTGTTTTAATTGGGAAGAACGGAAAAACCTTAGAGGGTATACAGTTTTTTATTCGTAACCTAATTAATGTTTTTACGGATGAGCACGTTATGGTGCTTGTTGATATTGGTGGGTATAAAGCAAACCGTAAAAAGCAACTCGAAATTCTAGCCACCAAAACGGCTAAAGAAGTTGCCAAAACAAGAGTGCCGGTTAAGTTGAGTCCAATGAATGCCTACGAGCGTCGTATTATTCATACAAAACTTTCTGAATGGCGTGACGTTGTCACTTCATCCGAAGGTGAAAAACCAGATCGCTACTTAGTGATTAAACCGAAAAAACGATAAATGAAACTTATTGTTGGGCTTGGGAACCCAGGACGCAAATACCGTGACACCAAACATAACATCGGTTTTATCTGTCTTGATGCTTTTGCGGAGAAGCATAAACTTAAGTTTAAATACGAGAAAAAATTTAAGGCAGACTTTGTCAAAACGGCAAACTTTATTTTGCTTAAGCCACAAACCTACATGAATCTATCAGGCATCAGTGTTCAAGCAGCGATGAGTTATTTTAATCTTGATCCGAGTGCCGTGCTTATTATCCATGATGATCTTGATTTACCCATTGCTAAGCTCCGTCTTCGTTACCAAGGAAGTGCAGGAGGGCATAATGGACTTAAATCAATCATCAGTAGCATTCAATCTGAATCGTTTAGACGCGTAAAATTTGGAATTGATCAACACCTGCATATGGACACAAAAGATTATGTCTTAAGTAAGTTTAAAAAAGATGAAATACCAGCTGTAAAAGAAGCCATTACAAAAACCGTTGATATCATTGAACGCTTTACTCAAGATGAAGCCTTTAATGCGTTGATGAATTACTATAACTAAACCCTTTTTAAAGGGTTTTTTTATCGCAAAATATAAATATATGGTACAATAAATAATCATTAGGCGAACCCCCTGTTTTGGGTGTTCGCCCATAGTGCGTGAGGTGAACAATGAAACCACTCCAGTCCTTTTTAAACCAATCAGACTTTTATCAAACGTTGAAAAAGCAACTTGAAGCGAACCGTCAAGTTGAGCTTACCGACACCTTTGATGAGCTCAATGTTGTGCTTATTGATATGATTAAAACAATGACAAATAGACCAATTGTTGTTGTTCATCATAACCTTTATCATGCGCAAAAACTGTATGATCGTTTGTCAGACATCACCGATAAAGTAAACTTTTTTCCTCAAGATGAATTTATCACGACCGAAATGCTTGCCATGAGTGAAGACTTAAAGTTTGAACGGTTACACACGATTCAACATATTCTGCATAACCAAACCGACGTATTAGTGACACACCCAACAGGGTATGTCAAACATATGATGCCACTTGATAGCTACAAAAAAGCGATTAAAACCTACACCGTAGGCGAAGAGATTGAAATCAATGATTTTCTTGCACGACTCATCCATTTTGGGTATAAACGAGTGGATACCGTTGAAGCCATCGGGGAGTTTTCTCATCGCGGGTCTATTGTGGATCTCTTTTTAACCGATCGCGAACACCCTATTCGAATAGATTTTTTTGATACTGAAATTGATACGATTCGAACCGTGAACATCAACACACAACGATCCATCAATAAAATTGATGCATTTACCATTTTTCCGCGTACAGAATTTTTCTACGATCAAGACAATTATCAGACGATTGAAAAAAATGTCCAGACAACCTTACAAAAAGAAGCAATTGATGGGGATATAAAAAAGCGTGTTCTTGATGAACTTGAACGCATCAAGCATTACGACTCACAAGATCAACTCTCACGCTATATGCGTTTCATGGATAAGAAACTTGAGACCATTTCGGACTATTTTAGCGACCCAATCGTGGTGATGATACAAGAAGACAAAATTAACAGTTCGTATCAGTCCATGGTTAACGATTTAACCGATTGGACGATGGAACTCGATTGCTATCCGAAGATGGGCTTTGATTTTATTCGCGACATTAATCATATTTATGCGCATAAAAAAGTTGTGTTTCATACCCTCGAAACATCCCGTAATATAAAAGGTGTTTTACCGGTTCGAGCGAAACAAACGCCGTTTTATGAAAACAACTTTCATCAACTGTTTAATGACTTAAAAAAATACGATCACTACACAACGGTGATTATTGCCTTAAAAGACGAAAAGCGACTTAAAGAACTTCAAGAGCGCTTAGATGATATTGTCGAAACAAAACGCATAGGAGAACAAGATACACCGTTTGAGAAACGCATCAATTTACTTCACAAAGATACCCCACTCAGTTTTGAGTGGTTTGATACGAATGTGATTGTTTTAAATGACAAAGCTATTTATAAAGAGACAGATAAACAACCACGTAAATACAAAAGTGTTTTTAAAGAAAGCAAAAAAATCAGTCATGTTAAACAACTCGAAAAAGGCGATTACATTGTTCACTATGATCATGGGATTGGACGGTTCATCGATATTATAACCATGGAACTTTCTAACCGCATTAATGATTATATTGTCATTCAGTATAAAGGTGAAGACACACTTTATATTCCCGTTGAGAATATTCACCTTATTCAAAAATACGAAGCACATGAAGGTGTAAGTCCACGACTCAATAAACTTGGGAGTCCTGAATGGGCAAAAACAAAAATTCGTGTTCGTAAAAAGGCAAAAGATATTGCGGATAATTTAATTAAACTTTACGCAGCACGTGAGAACGTTAAAGGATTTCAGTTTAGTGAAGATAATGATCTTTATGATCAATTTGAAGCCGATTTTTTGTTTGAGGAAACAGAAGATCAACTTAAAGCGATTCATGATGTTAAAGCGGATATGGAGTCGGAACGACCAATGGACCGACTAATTTGTGGGGATGTTGGGTACGGAAAAACAGAAGTGGCCCTTCGTGCTGCATTTAAGGCAACGCTTGACAATAAACAAGTTGCCTATTTAGCCCCAACAACGGTATTATCAAGACAACATTTTATTACCTTTAAGAACCGTTTAGAAAAGCACGGCGTAAACGTGGCGTTAATGAATCGTTTTGTGACACCAGCAGTGATAAAGCGCAATCTAAAGTTATTAAAAGAAGGAAAAATCGACATCATTTTGGGAACCCATCGTATTTTATCAAAAGATGTTGAGTTTAAAGACTTAGGGCTTTTAATTATTGATGAAGAACAGCGCTTTGGTGTTGAACATAAGGAAAAAATCAAGCAAATAAAAACCCATGTTGATGTCATTAGTTTAAGTGCAACACCGATTCCACGGACGTTACAGATGGCTATTACCGGGGTAAAACAAATGAGTTTACTCGAAACGCCACCAAAGAATCGATTGCCAGTCCAAACGTATGTTTTGCAGCGAAACGATCATGTGATTAAAGATGCTATTGAGCGCGAACTTGCAAGGCAAGGTCAGATTTTTTATCTCTATAACCGTGTTGATAGCATTGAGCGTATTCAAATTGAACTCGAACGACTCGTACCGGATGCTCGTATTGTCTATGCCCATGGGAAAATGAGTCGCTTAAGACTTGAAAAAGTTATGGAAGACTTCTTAGACCACAAATTTGACGTTTTAGTGTCCACTACCATTATTGAAACCGGGATTGATATTCCGAATGCGAATACCCTTGTGATTCACGATGCGGATCAGCTTGGTCTCAGTCAACTTTATCAAATACGTGGACGTGTAGGTCGGAGCGACCGGATTGCGTATAGTTATTTAATGTATCAAAAAAATAAAGTCTTATCGGAAGAAGCCGTTAAACGACTTCAGGTCATTAAAGAGTTTACTGAACTCGGAAGTGGCTATAAGATCGCCATGCGTGACTTAGCTATTCGTGGAGCAGGTGATATTTTAGGCACTGAACAGTCTGGGTTTATCGATAGTGTGGGGATTGACTTATTCCTCGCAATGATTAAAGAAGAAATCGATAAGCGTAAAGGGAAAGTTGTTCAAGACATAGAAACCCTCGATAAAAACAAACAAGCGGTTAAAATCGACGTGGATAAAACGATTGAATCCAATTATATTGAAAGCGATGATGTGAAACTTGAAATGCATAAACGAATTAGTAAACTTGCATCGAGCAATGAGCTTATTTTACTTAAAGAGGAACTAGAAGATCGTTTTGGTCATGTTCCAGACAATCTGAATACCTATATGCTTGAAAAACTCTATGAGAACCTTGCGATTGAAAAAAACATTGAGTCCGTATTTAATAAACCGCAAACGATACAAGTTATATTCTCCAAGAAGCAATCCTCTGAGGTTAATGGGGAACGATTGTTTATGCATATTAATGAGATGAGCGCATACATTCATTTGGCCTACAAGAAAGAAAAACTGTCAATTAGGATAGAAAAACACAAGGTAGACAAGCATTTCTTAGTGTATTTAATCGATATTCTAGAACTTCTATAAACGCAGACAATGTCTGCGTTTTTCTTTTGAAAATAAATTGACACCCTCATAGGGTTTTGATACACTTTAATTGGTTGTGAAACCCTACATTTTAGTGCAAGCGATTAAAGAGGTTACGTGGTGCTTTTTGTATTAAAAAGGGTGCTTATAAACGAAAAGGACGAGGAATAAATTTAGGTGGATAACACATCTGTGTTGTCGCTACTACAAGAAGTTGATTAAAATGGAGGAAGTCGGATGAAAACAGTAACGATAGTCGGAACCCAGTGGGGTGACGAAGGGAAAGGTAAAATCACAGATTATTTAGCGCTTCAAGCGGATGTTGTTGTACGTTTTCAAGGCGGAAATAATGCAGGACATACGATTCGTTTCGAAGGAAAGAAATTTGCTCTTCATTTAGTGCCTTCGGGCATATTTAATTCAGAAACCCTAAACGTACTAGGCAATGGGATGGTTATTGATCCTTTAGCGTTACATCATGAGCTCACCATGCTCGATCGCGAGGGCGTTGAAGTTGATCCTGAGAAGATTATCGTCTCTGACCGTGCGCATGTGATTATGCCGTATCATAAAACACTCGATTTGATGTTTGAATCCTTAAAAAAGAAAAATCAAAAAGTGGGGACAACGGCTAAAGGAATAGGCCCAAGTTATATGGAAAAAACATCCCGTCAAGGGATGCGAATGATTGATTTTATTCATGAAGAACGATTTAGGAAGCATTTAACCAATCATCTTCCATATATTAATAAACTCTTAAAAACATTTGGGTTTGAGACGTTTGAACTTCGAACGCTTCTAGAAACGTATGCCCCAATTCAAGAACGCATTAAACCCTATGTAAAAAATACGTCTAAAATTGTTTACGATCTTATCAATGATGGGAAAAAAGTGCTTTTTGAGGGCGCTCAAGGAACAATGCTTTGCCTAGATCATGGAACGTATCCTTATGTGACAAGCAGTTCACCAACAGCTTCAGGTATTGCGCTTAATACAGGGATATCACCGCAGATGATTCACAATGTTCTAGGGGTTACAAAAGCATACACAACGCGTGTTGGTGGTGGATACTTTGCCACAGAATTTAAAGGAGCACGCGCTGAAAAAATACGTACCCAAGGGAATGAATTTGGCACAACGACAGGCAGACCTCGTCGTATTGGCTGGTTAGATGTTGTGATTTTAAAACACGCAAAACGCGTTAATGGACTTACCCATTTAGCGGTTATGTTACTTGATGTATTAAAAGGTATTCATCCATTAAAGATTTGTGTCGGGTACCGTATTGATGGTGAGATTATTGATGATGTTCCAGCAGCGATTGATGATTATGAAAAATGCGAACCTGTCTATATTGAGATGGCAGGATTTAGCGAAGATATTACGCAGGTTAAACAATATGATGATTTACCACTTAATGCTCGTCTTTACGTCGAGAAGATTGCGGAACTCGCCGATGTTGGTTTAAGCATGGTGTCGGTTGGACCAGACCGTACGCAAACGATTGTAATCAAAGAATTATATGAGTAAGCAAAAAGCCAGTTCAGCGATGAACTGGCTTTATTTTAAGGCAGCAATAATTTTTTGTAATGATTCCATGAGTTGAGTAAATTTTTGTGGTTTTAACGATTGAGCACCGTCGCTCAATGCACGTTCAGGATTTGGATGAACTTCAATCATCAACCCATCCGCACCGGCGGCAATTGAAGCTTTGGATAAGCCTTCGACAAGTTCCCATCGACCCGCGGCATGTGAGGGATCAACAAAGACAGGGAGATGGCTTAGTTCCTTGATGGCGAGAACACTTGATATATCGAGTGTTGATCGTGTATACGTTTCAAAAGTACGGATGCCACGTTCACATAATATGACGTTTTCATTGCCTTCATTCATAATGTATTCAGCACTCATCAACCATTCTTCAATGGTGTTTCCAAAGCCACGTTTTAACATAATTGGCTTTGTGGATTTTCCAAGGGCTTTAAGCAACTCATAGTTTTGCATATTGCGTGCACCAACTTGGATGATGTCAACATAGTCTTCAAAGTGAGGCAAATCGTTTACGCTAACTATTTCACTAATGTTTACAAGGTTATAGTGTTTGGAGGCTTTATGAAGAAGTTTAAGACCTTCGAGTTTTAACCCTTGGAAAGCATAAGGGCTTGTGCGGGGTTTATAGGCGCCACCACGAAGAATGTGAGCGCCACCTTCAGAAACTGTCTTTGCCACACTCATAATCTGTTCTTCGCTTTCAATACTACAAGGCCCTGCAATGATGACCGGATCACGATCGCCGATGGTAAAGGTATCGAAAGCAATGCGCGTCTTCTCAGGTTGATTTTTTTTGTGTGCACGGATAAACGGCTCCTGGATATTAATGACACGTTCAACCGCATCGTACGCATAGAGTTTTTTGGCATCAAAGGTTGTGGTATCACCAAGAACATGTAAAACGGTATAATGATGACCTTGAACCGTTTCAAAATGGAAACCTTCATCAAGTAGATTTTCTGTTAACGTTTCGATATCAGCAAGGCGGGCATCTTTCTTTAAGGTGATTATCATGACGTTACCTCCTTTGCAAGGTGTTCTAAAGCGAGACGATAACTATCAAATCCATGCCCTTTATAGGTTGTCACACAGGCAGGCGCAATGACATCACGATGTCTAAACGATTCGTCACGTTTTTCTGGGTCGGTTAGGTGAACGCTAATCACAGGAATAGGAATAGCCTTAATGGCATCATATATAGCATAACTGTAGTGGCTTAATGCTGCTGCATTAACAATAATTCCATCGTAGGATTTATGAAGCGCGTAATGCATTAAATCAATGACAATACCTTCAAAATTTGTCTGATGGATTTCGATTTTAATATCCAGTGCTTCCGCGTGACGTTTTAAGAAGGTCTCTAAGTCCTGATAAGTTGAGTGTCCGTAGAGTTCGACCTCACGTATTCCGAGGAGATTTAAGTTCGGTCCATTGATGATTAATATAGTCATGTATTTCCACCTCTATCCTTTCCGTGATTACGTCATAATCTAAGGTGTCTTTTTCGATGATCATATCGGCATACTTTAAGTATAAAGGATGTCGAATTTCTTTCAAGGCAACTAAGTCGTCTTTGGTTTTTACATGAGGGCGGCTATGAAAACGAATGGTACGCATGAGTGGGTCATGTAAATTCAAATAAAGAACAAGACTGTTTTGTTTGATAGCTCGCATAGCTCGTTCATTCATGACGATACCACCACCAGGTGAAATAATTGTATTGTGTGCTTGAGAAATATCGATAATGGCGTCGTGTTCAAGTTGCCTAAAGTGAGCTTCCCCATCTGTATTAAAGATGGCTTGAACCGTCTTTTTTTCCGTTTTTTCTATGTGTCTATCAATATCGATAAACGACTTATTTAAGCGATTTCCTAGATGTTTTGCATAAGTAGTTTTTCCGGAAAAAGGCAAGCCAATAAAGGTGAGGTTGGTTGTGTTTAGAAAGATCGTTTTGTAGATTGTTTTGACGGTATCTAGTGGGTACGTCGTGTTAAAGAACAACTGATTAGATAAGTAAGCTTGCAAGACAAGCATTTGAAGTCCGTTCATGGTGGGAATGTTGCGTTCTTCTGCGTCTAACAGGAGTTGTGTACGGATGGGGTTGTAGATGACATCAAAGACGAGCATCAGGTTAGGAAAAACATCAATATCAATCGGAAGTGTCGCTGATGTATTTGGGGCCATGCCAACAGGAGTGGTGTTAATGAGGCATGTATGGTGAGGCTTAATCGCCTTAAATGGGTATTCATTTTCTTTTGGATGACGCGCGTAAATCGTGATATCTTCGTACCCCAGTGTTCGGAGGGCTTCTTTTACAGATCGCATGGTTGAGCCATTTCCCAAAATAGCAAACGCATGGTTATCGTTTGGATTTAAGCGACTGTGCAATAAAATTTTAAGCGCCTCATAGTCGGTGTTATAGGCAAAGCGTAACCCTGCTCTTGTGATAATGGTGTTAACCGTTTGTGTTTTTTTTACTGAGTCATCAAGAATATCACAATAATCAAGAACGGCCTCTTTATAAGGAATTGTTACGTTAATGCCTTGGAATGGCGTTTTTATAAAGAATGTATCTAAGTCGTCGCTTTCAAAAAGTCGATAATCCATTGGGCGAATTGCTTCGTGAATTGATTTTGAGTGACTGTGAGATAATGTTTTTCCGAGGAGTCCATACATCGTATCACAACTTTCTTTGCAGGGATTTGCTTTCACTTAGTAGCGTTTTAAATATCATGGAAATCGCTTGGTTATGCGAATATTCTTTGGCTTTATTTAAGATGGATTCTTCGCGAGAGACATCAAGAACGCCATGCTTCTCACGTTTCTTAATCTGTCCAATCATTTCAACAATGGTAAATCGTTCTTCAAGCAGCTGCATCAGTTCATCGTCTAGGGCATCAATTTGGTCTCTTAAGGTGTTTATGTCCATGTTTTAGCCTCTTTTCTCATGACTAGTTCGAGTAGTGTGTAGTAACTCAGCGCATTAATCACATGAAGTGCTCTAGGCACAATACACGGATCGTGACGGCCTTCGATCGTTAAGTCGAGGGTCTCTTTGGTTTTTATGTTGATGGATTTTTGGGGTTTAGAAATAGAGGGAGTTGGCTTAATGGCGGTCTTAAAAAGAATTGGCTGACCTGTGCTCAGACCGCCTAGTAATCCACCCATATCATTCTTGGTAAACTGTGTTTGGCTTGCTTCGATGGTCAAAGGGTCGTTCGCTTCTGAGCCTTTCATGTCTGTAAGTGCGAATCCACGTCCAAACTCAACCCCTTTTACGGCAGGAATGGCGTAGAGCAAGTGGCCTAGAAGGCTTTCAAACGAATCAAAAAAAGGTTCTCCAAGGCCGATTGGGGCGTTAAGAATGATTGTCTCTACGACACCACCAACACTATCTTGTTCTTTTTGAATGGCTTTAATGTGGTTGATAAATTGTGATTTATCTTTGGTGTTAAGTGTTGGAAAATCGCTATTTTGAAGGGTTTTTAAGGTTTCTATATTAATCGAACTATCGTAAAATGATTGGGCTTGAAGGGTATGTATCTTATAAATGTGCGAAGCCACAAGGATAGAGACATTGCTTAAAAGCTGTCGGGCGATATCACCAAGTATGATTAAGGGGGCAGTTAAGCGACCGGAAAAGTGACCGCCACCACGGTAATCGTAAGTCCCTTCGGATTTAATAAAGGCAGGGAAATCCGCATGCCCTGGACGTATCACGCCGTCTTTATAGTTGGAAGGGTCTGTGTCATTATTGTCGATGACGGCAGTAAATGGTGCACCAGTGGTTTTCATGTCTTTGAGTCCAGATAAAACCTTAAACTGATCAGACTCTTGTCTTTTTGTATGGTAAGAGGCGGTAGGTTTTCTTTTATCCAAGGCGTTTTGTATAGATTTGAGATCAATTGGTTTGTTGGCTGGAAGGTTGTGGATGGTCAGTCCGATTGTTTCACCGTGGGACTCACCAAAAAGACTAACTTTTATGACCGTTCCGAAGGTACTCATTGAATCACTTCCTTACAAATAAGATTTTATATCTTCTATTTTAATTGACTTAATATAGCCTTTCCCCACGTTTTTTATAAGTGCAATATTGAGGGTGTCATGCTTAATTTTTTTATCATGGAGAATATGGTTATAGAGCTGGTCTTTTTTGAGGGTGCACTGTATGGTTAAATCGTATTTCGTTAAGAGGTCATCCAGTAGGGTTTCATACAATTCACCTTTTGCCATTTTCTTCATGCCAATGGCGACGCATTCGCCGTGGAGCAGGTTAGGCTCAAGTGCTTCAATTGCGTGGGCAATCGTATGTCCGTGGTTTAGAAGGTGACGTTCATGGGTATCGCGCGGGTCTTTTTCAACAATCTGTTTCTTAATGCGTATGGCGCGTTCGATTAACGTGGGGATTGGGATATCGTTTAAGAGTGCTTTGGCAAAGTCTGCGTCACCAATAAGCGCCATCTTAATGACTTCTGCCATTCCATTTGCTATATGGCGATTTGGAAGGGTGTTGAGTAAGTTAGGATCAATGATGACAGCGCTTGGGTGGTGGAACGTACCGACGACGTTTTTGACATTTTGCATGTTGATAGCGGTTTTTCCACCAATGCTTGAATCCACCATGGAAAGCAAGGTTGTAGGGATCTGGATATAGTTTATACCGCGATAATACGTACTGGCCACAAAACCTGTTAAGTCCCCAATGACGCCACCTCCCAGTGCTACTAAGGTGGTTGTCTTTGAGATATTTTGCTTTAAAAGAGTTGCCACAATACGGTGATAGGTTTCGATTGATTTTGTGGATTCACCGCTTGGAAGGGTGATGGTGGTGACGGGGTTGAGTTGTTTTTGAATGCGCTCAACAACCGATGGTGGAACCCCTTCGTCTGTTATCATAACAAAACAGTTGTTTGTTTGATAGTAGTTAAGCACATTATCTGCACTGCCTGGTTCAATCGTAAGCGGATAGGATGTTTGAGGAAGGTTGATGGTAAGAGTTGTCATGATGACCTCCTTTTCATAATCACAATGGATGCGCCAAGTTGACGTAAGTCCTTAAAGAAATTGGGATACGACTTATCAACTACTTGGGCATTTTTAATGGTGATTGGTCGCAGGGCTATGGTACCCGCAATGGCGAGCATCATGGCAATTCGATGATCATTATGCGAATCAATAACACGGTCACCAAATAGATTTTTAATTGGTTTGATTACCAGGGTGTCTTTTTTTAGGGTGATGCGGCATCCTATTGCATTTAAAATATTGGCAGTAGTTTCTAAGCGGTTTGATTCTTTATAGATAAGCCGGTTGGCGTTTGTCAGCAGTGATTTTTTGTTCCCAAAAGATAGAGAAAGCGCTAAAATAGGCGCTAAGTCTGGTGTGTTATCGATGTCCAATTTAAGTGAGGTTAATGAACTTTTTGTCGTGTGAATGCTTTGGTCTCGGCGGAGAATTCGTCCGCCTAGTTGGCGAATAATGTGCACAATGGCCTCATCCGCTTGGTTGGTATTTTGTTTTAAAGGGGAAACACTAACGTTGCGGTGAAATAATCCCGCGCATAAAAAGAATGCGGCTTGTGAGTAATCACCATCAATGGTCAGTGAAGTGGCTTTATACGTCTGGTTCCCTGGAATAAAGTAACCATCTTTTTTTGGTTCGATGGTTATACCGAATTGTTTAAGGATTACAATGGTTAAGTCAACGTAAGCTTTTGAAGGTATGTGTTTAACAATAATCGTGGAATTATTTTCTTTAAGTGGTAAGGCAAAGAGAAGTCCAGTAATGAATTGAGAACTTACGGGATCTTTGATGTGATACGTTGATGCCGTTAAGGCATTTTCAACGGTAATGTGATGATGGTCAAATGTCATCTTATCGTCAAACAGTTCAGTGTAAGTTGTTTGTGGTCGTGCGGCAAGTGGAGCATCAAGATTGAATATTGTCTTTCCCTTCATTAAGCCAAATACCGGTATTAGGAAGCGTAAGGTTGATGCCGATTGATAGACATCAATAGGGTCTTTAGGTTGTGAAAGACGCGGGGAGCCAATCACGGTAATCTTTTGATTTTTTATTTTATAGGATGCTCCGAGTGCTTTAATCCCATTTAGGGTTGCTTGAATGTCGTTGCTTTTGGCAAAGTTGTCAATGATGGTGGTTCCTTTAGCAAGTGCAGCAGCAATGAGAGCACGATGCAGCATGCTTTTAGAAGGTGGAATCGTGACGTGTCCACCGAGTCGACTTGCGCCTACTTTTACATCATATGCCATGAAGAGCCTCCTTTCACCTTTCTTAGTAACAATTTCATTATACAATACTAAGGTTTTTTTCTAAATCATTACTTTTGAAAGCGTTTTACTTTTAGGTTGAAAGTGATGAAAAAGTATGCAATAATAAATAATTGATAGTAACAATAAGAATGGAGGCTTAACTATGGAAAATATTGATTTAAAGATTGCCCAGCAGGCTAAGATGGATAAAATTGTGGACATTGCAAAACGTCTTGGTTTGTCACAAGATGATATTGAGCTTTATGGAGATTATAAAGCGAAGATCAAGTTAGACGTTCAAAAACGTCTTGCTGGGGGAAAAGATGGAAAAGTTATTTTAGTTACAGCAATTAATCCAACACCTGCAGGTGAAGGAAAATCAACAACAACGGTTGGATTAGGACAAGCATTCAATAAAATTGGTAAGAATGCAATTATCGCACTCCGTGAACCATCATTTGGTCCAGTTATGGGTGTTAAAGGTGGTGCGGCTGGTGGCGGTTATGCTCAAGTTGTACCAATGGAAGATTTAAACTTACACTTTACTGGAGATATTCATGCAATCACAACCGCGAACAATGCGATTAGTGCGATGATTGATAACCACATTCATCAAGGGAATGCCTTAAACATTGACCCGCGTCGTATTTCGTGGAAACGCTGCTTGGATATGAACGACCGTGCCCTACGTCAAGTTATTGTTGGCCTTGGAGGAATCGGAAACTCATTGCCACGTGAAGATGGATTTAACATCTCAGTAGCAAGTGAAATTATGGCCGTGGTGACATTGGCTAAGGACTTAAACGATCTTAAAGAACGTGTTCGCCGTATCGTGCTAGGGTATACGTATGACCGTAAAGCCGTAACTGTTGGTGACTTAGGCGCTGAAGGGGCGGTAACGCTGATTCTTAAAGATGCGATTAAACCAAACCTTGTTCAAACGCTTGAAAACACTCCAGCGCTTGTTCATGGTGGACCATTTGCCAACATTGCTCATGGATGCAACAGCATCATTGCGACAAACATGGGAAGAAAATTAGCAGACTATGTCATTACCGAAGCTGGTTTTGGGGCAGACTTAGGGGCTGAGAAGTTCTTAGATATTAAAACCCAACAAGCAGGCTTTGATCCAAGTGCAGTCGTAATTGTTGCGACTATTCGTGCCCTTAAGATGCATGGTGGTGTGAAGAAAAACAATCTTGGTGAAGAAAATGTTGATGCCCTTAAAAAAGGTATTGAGAATTTAGAAAAACACATCGAAACCATTCAAGCATTTAACTTACCTTATGTTGTTGCCATTAACCATTTCGTAAACGATACCGATGCTGAAGTTGAAGCATTAGAATCGTGGTTAGGGAATAACAACCACCCGTACTCTGTTTCTCAAGTATGGGAAAAAGGTGGAGAAGGTGCGATGGACTTAGCGCATAAAGTTATTGATCAGATTGACAATAACACCAAACAATTTACGCGCATGTATGACATGGAAGACCCACTTGAAGTGAAAATTGAAAAAATCTGTAAAACCGTTTATGGCGCTAAAGGCGTAAACTTTAGCAAAGCGGCACAGACCCAATTAAGAAAATTCAAGAAAGAAGGTTGGGATAAACTTCAAGTTTGTATGGCAAAAACACAAATGAGTTTATCAGATGACCCGAAAGTGTATGGACGTCCGAGAGATTTTGACATTACCGTTCGTGAATTACGTCCATCCATTGGTGCAGGCTTCATTGTTGCTTTGACCGGCGAAATGATGACCATGCCTGGGTTACCAAAAGAACCGGCTGCGATGCAAATGGACATCGACGAAGACGGAAACGCCAAAGGATTATTCTAATTTAGAGGTGCGTATCGCTCGATGCGCACCCTTTTTATTCTTATAAAAGAAAACCAGTGAGGTGAATGAAATGGAGCTTTTTAATCAGTTTAAAGCGATACAAAAGAAGCAAAAAGCGTATGGCATGGTGTTAAGCATTGCATCATGGGATTCGAACACCGAAGCGCCGAAAGAATGCTTTCCACATCGTGCAGATCTATTAAGTATCATTAGTGGAGAATCTTTTTCTTTAGCCGTTTCAGAAGAATACCAAGGTGTGATTGCGGAACTCTTAAACCGCATGGATGAACTCGATGAACTTCAAAAAAAAGAAGTCTTAAAAGCAAAGAAAAGTTTAGACAAGATTGTCAAAATTCCGAAGCAAGAGTATGTTGATTATTCAAAACTTATTAACTTGAGTCAACGTGTTTGGGAAGAAGCAAAAGAAAATGATGATTATGATCAGTTCAAACCGTATCTCAAAAAGATTATTGAAGCGAAGAAAAAACAAATTGAGTTCCGTTCAGATCGCGAAGATAAGTATAACGTCTTGCTTGATGATTTTGAAGAAGGCATGACAATGGAGCTCTATGATCAATTCTTTGATGCGATTAAGAAAGATTTGGTTCCGTTTGTAAAGGAAGTCCTGAAAAAGAAAAAAGATGAAGAGGACGCATTTATAACGACCGCATACGACACTAAGAAACAGAAAGCATTTGTCGAATACTTAATGGATGTTTTCCACTATGACTATAATCGAGGTCGTTTAAAAGAAAGTGTGCATCCTTTTACATGGAATACCCATTCAAAAGATGTTCGCTTTACCGTGCGTTACTTAGAAAACCTTTTATTCTCAAGTATCTTTGCAGGAATTCATGAACTTGGTCATGCGCTTTATGAACAACAAATTGATGAAAAATTTGACATGACGAATTTAAACGGTGGAGCCTCAATGGGTATTCACGAATCACAATCACGTTTCTACGAAAACATGGTAGGGCGTAGTCGAATGTTCTGGGAAGCACATTATGATAAGCTCAAATCAATTTTTCCTGAGCAACTCAATAAGGTCTCACTCGAACAATTTTATCGTGGGATCAATAAAGTCGATGAATCCTTCATTCGTGTTGAAGCCGATGAACTTACCTACCCGCTTCATATTCTAATCCGTTATGAAATTGAACGCATGATTTTTGATGAAGGCGTTGATTTAGATGAATTGCCAGCAATCTGGAACGCAAAAATGAAACAGTATTTAAACATTGAACCAACAAAGGATAGCGATGGTATTTTACAAGATGTGCATTGGAGTGCTGGAATGTTTGGGTATTTCCCAACCTACGCTTTAGGTAGTGCTTATGCGGCACAAATCTATTATACGATGCGCGACGACATTGATTTTGATGCCTTGATCCGTGAAAATAACATCAAAGCAATTAATGTTTGGCTAGAAGAAAAAATTCATCAATTTGGCTCAAGTAAGAAGCCCCTTGAAATTCTAAAAGACGTCACAGGCGAAGCCTTTGATCCAAAGTATTATATTCGTTATTTAAAAGAAAAATATTCTGAGTTATACTAGAGGTGGTATGATGATTGACCGTTATCAAAAACATAGCGAAGCATTGTTAAAACAATTACCAAAAGGGGTATTTATTACCGCAAAAGGGAATGATGTAACCAATACGATGACCATTGCTTGGGGTCACATTGGCGTGTTGTGGGGAAAACCTGTTTTTATTGCGTATGTGCGCTATTCACGGTATACCTATGATGTGTTACTTCAGGCGGAAGACTTTACGATTAACGTTCCGGTTGAACAAGATGTGCGTGAAGCGTTAAAGATTGCAGGAACCGAGTCAGGTCGAGATATCGATAAGTTTAAAAAAGCAAACCTTACGTTAAAACCTGCACGTCAAGTTAATACACCAATCCTTGCCGACTGTAAACTTCAGTATGAGTGCAAAATCCTGTATCGACAATCGATGGAACCTGCGCTCATCCCGGATGATATTAAAGCTCGTTATTATCCAAACCACGACACACACATTGTTTTTTACGGTGAAATTGTTGAAAGTTACATGCTGGAAGAATAGCGATGAACAACCGAGCACCGAGTACCTTAAGAACCAAAAAATGTGTATTGCGTCCGTTTACGATGGACGATGCTTCATCAATGCTTAAAAACTGGACCACAGATGCACGTGTTACGACTTACCTTAGATGGTTTCCCCATAAAACAATCGAAGATACAAACACCATTCTCACTCAGTGGGTTGACGCATATCAAAAGCCATTTACCTATCGCTGGGCAATCGCCGATATTAACACAAATGAAGCGATTGGGTCGATTGATGTGATTCGTGTTGATCAACCAAATGAGCATGTTGAAATGGGTTATTGTTTAGGGTATAAGTATTGGAATAAAGGCATCATGACAAGTGCACTTGAAGCCGTTATTGCATTTTTATTTAATGACGTTCATGTTCACCGCATAACAGCGTGTCACGATGATCGAAACCCTGCAAGCGGCCGTGTAATGGAGCGTGTCGGCATGCGTAAAGAGGGTGTGTTTCTAGAATCCGAACGGAGCAAAGAAGGCGATTGGATTAACATGGTGCATTACGCTATTTTAGATCATGAGTATAAAAACAACAAAAAATAGAGTTTAAGGAGATGACTATGAGTAATATTATTAGTGGAAAAGAATTATCAAAAACGATTCGTCAAGAAGTAAAAGAGGAAGTTGCAAAACTAAAAGAAAAGTTTAACAAGGTGCCACATTTAGTGGTAATCATTATTGGCGAAGATCCTGCAAGTTTATCCTATGTAAAAGCCAAAGAACGCGCATGTTTACGCGCGGGGATGAAAAGCACATTGATGCGCAAAGAAGAAAGCATTACCGAAGAAGAACTGCTTAATCTCATTCATGAGTTAAATAACGATGACGATGTGCATGGGATTTTAGTTCAGCTGCCTGTACCAGGGCATATTGATGACAATAAGGTCATTAATGCCATTAAACAAGAAAAAGATGTGGATGGATTCCATCCCTTAAACGTTGCCTCAGTTCACTTAGGAACACCTGGTATTTTGCCAGCTACACCGAAAGGGATTATGACAATGTTAAAAAGCACGAACACAGAAATTAAAGGAAAAAATGCGTTAGTTATTGGACGCAGCAACATTGTAGGTAAACCTGTGGCGATGCTTTTATTAAAAGAACATGCAACAGTTACCATTGCCCATTCACGTACGCAAAACATGAAAGAGTTAGCACTTCAAGCAGACATTCTTGTTGCCGCAGTTGGTCGCCCGAACATGGTCACAGCGGACATGGTTAAAGAAGGCGCCATTGTCATTGATGTTGGGGTAAACCGTGTTGATGATAAACTTGTTGGTGATGTAGATTTTGAGGCCGTGAAGGAAAAAGCATCATTTATTACACCTGTTCCCGGTGGCGTTGGTCCAATGACCATTGCTTCACTGTTACAAAACACGATTGAATGTTTCTTAATGATTGAAGACAAATAAAGATAAGATAAGGTGATACTATGATTGAACGATACCGCAATCAACTAATGACAGAACTCTTTGATGACAAACGAAAATTCAAAGCGTTCTTAGATGTAGAAATAGCTTCATTAAAAGCATTTGCTAAACTGGAATTGATTCCTAAAGAAGCGGTTGAGGCCGTCATTAACCATGCGCGTATCGATGTGGATCGTATTATCGAACTTGAGCAGGTTACTAAGCATGATGTCATTGCGTTTACCCGTGCTGTTGGGGAAACGCTTGGTGATGAGAAGAAATGGTTTCATTATGGGTTAACGAGTACCGATGTTGTGGATACAGCAATGAGCACCATTTACAAAGAAGCGAATGGGCTTATTGACGCACGCCTCGATGCTTTTATGGATGTGTTAAAACGTTTAGCGAATACTTACCGTAAAACACCATGCATAGGGCGAACCCATGGGATTCATGCTGATGTGACCGCGTTTGGCTTAAAGTTTGCTTTATACTATGAAGATTTTAAGCGTCATCGTCGCCGTTTTGATGCGGCGCGCAAGGTGATTGAAGTTGGAAAGATAAGCGGTGCTGTGGGCAATTTTGCCCATACACCGCCTTTTATCCAAGATGAAGTGTGCCAATTACTCGGACTAAGCAGTGCCAACATATCAACACAAACCTTGCAGCGTGATCGTCACGCGGAGTACATGAACAGTCTAACTTTAATCGCGTCGGGCATTGAAAAGATTGCATTAGAGGTTCGCCATTTAATGCGTACAGAAGTCGGCGAAGTGTCGGAGTATTTTTCAAAAGGGCAAAAAGGGTCGTCGGCAATGCCGCATAAAAAAAATCCGATTGCCTCAGAAAATATGTGTGGGTGTTCACGAATGATGCGTGGGTATTTATCGACGGTGCATGAGAACATTGCTTTGTGGCATGAACGCGACATATCGCATTCATCCGTAGAACGTGTCGTTATCCCCGATGCTTTACAACTGCTTGATTATATGCTCGGTCGTTACACTAAGGTATTAGATACGTTGGTTGTTTATCCGAAACGCATGGAGAACAATATCTACATCACGCATGGAGTTATTTTTTCTCAGCGTGTTTTGAATGCTCTTATTCATGCGGGATTATCGCGTGAAGAAGCGTATGATTTGGTTCAACCTATTGCCTTTAAAGCATACGAAGAAGCTGTTGATTTCAAGGGGTTGTTGCTTGATAATGAAGCAATTATGCGTAAACTGAACACGGAAGACGTTGAACGTTGCTTTACATTGGATTATTATTTGCGTGAAGTTGATACAATCTTTACACGCGTCTTTGGAGAGGATGCTTCATGAAAATTTTACGCTGGTTGATGCGAATTTTTTATCCTGTGGTCTGGCTGATGTTTTTTGCGTCGCTTTTGACGACCATGCCTTATATGAGCTTATCGAAAGGTTTGTATGCAAGTCATGATGATATTGAGTTTGATCATGATTATGTGGCAAAGCAATTAATGGATTATTTGAATTATCGTCATGATGATTTAACATTCGGGGCAAATGAAGGCGATGAATCGGTTTTAATGCGCGATATTGAAATTCGTCACATGGAAGATGTCAAAGATGTATACACGATGCTACGAGTTATTAGTACGGTTGGTGTTGTATTTGTGGCGGCTGCTGGGTATTTCATGTACTTAAAGAACCGGACCTATTTTTATGAGACTGTACGGAATAGTTTTTGGTTGCCACTTGGGTTTATCGCGTTTGTGGGAACGTGGTTTTTGATTGATTTTAACCGGATATTTACGTGGTTTCATTTGTTGTTTTTTGATAATGATGATTGGATCCTTCGTCACGACGATGTGTTGATTCAGTTATTACCACAAACCTTTTGGTTAGTAAGCGGGGTACTGATTATTGTTGGGACGTCGTTTATGATTGCCTTAACGCTTTATTTAAATGAAAAATTTATAGGTAAGAAGGGATTGTAAAAATTCTCCGTTTTTACTATTGATTATCTTGTTTCTGTAAAGTAAAATAAAATCAGTTGGTATCGTATATGATCAGAAATAGGTCTGATCGTCTCTACCCTGGCACCGTAAACGCCGGGACTATGATACGCTTTATAAAAGAGAGGATTCTCCCTTTTTTGTTTGTACATACCGACTACAAAAACAAAAAAATAGGAGGATTTTTTTCATGGAAAAAGTTTTAAATTTTTTTCATATCCGCGAGCGTAAATCAACGCTTAAAACGGAGTTACTAGCGGGTGTTACAACGTTTTTAGCAATGGCTTATATTATTCCTGTCAATGTTGAAATGTTGGGTGAGAGTGGGGCAGGGATTCCTGATGGTGGTATTTTCTTTGCTACGATAATGGCGAGTGTTATTGCTGCTGTTATTATGGGAATGATTGCAAACTACCCAGTGGCGCTAGCGCCTGGAATGGGAATTAATGCATTCTTTACGTATACGGTTGTATTTGGGTATGGTTTGAGTTGGCAAGCAGCCCTTGCAGCGGTATTGATTTCTGGTGTTTTATTCCTTATCTTAACCCTTTCAGGATTGAGACGAATGATTATTAATGCAATCCCACAGAGTTTGAAATACGCTGTTGGGGCGGGGATTGGATTCTTCATTACGTTTATTGGATTAAAAAATGCTGGTATCGTTGTCGCGAATCCTGCAACCCTTGTTGGTCTTGGAAATTTAGCGCATCCCACCGTCTTACTTGGTATTTTCGGACTTATTCTTGTTGTTGTGCTTTATTCGATGGGGAACCGTTTCTCACTCATTATTGCGATTTTAACGACCGCTATTGTTGGTCTTGTGCTCGGTTGGCTTGGTGTAGGATATATGCCTGCATATGTTGCACCGGATAGTGCGATGAATGTATGGACAGGTGTGCGTGAAACATTTGGACAAGCGTTTATTGCGATTCCTGAACTTTTCCAAGCACCTCAAGCGATCTTTATCATCTTTACGTTCTTGTTTGTTGATTTCTTTGATACAGCAGGAACGCTTATTGCAGTTGGAAATCGTGCTGGCTTGATTAATGAAGAAGGCGAACTTGTTGATGGAAACAAAGCGTTAATGGCCGATTCAGTTGGAACGATTGCTGGTGGGATTTTAGGAACAAGCACAGTCACGAGTTATATTGAGTCATCTACAGGGATTGAACAAGGTGGTCGTACGGGCTTAACGGCTTTAACCGTTGCCGGGTTGTTCTTATTGTCACTCTTTATGTTCCCATTTATTAGTATTTTCTCAAGGGTATATATTGAAGAAGGTGTTTACTACTCACCTGTAACATCCATGGCACTTGTGATGGTTGGGGCATTGATGGTCACTCAGCTTAAAGATATCGACTGGAAAGATAAAGCGATTGTTATTCCTTCGTTTTTAACAATTGTCTTTATGATCTTTACGTTCTCAATTGCTGAAGGGATTGCCATTGGGTTTATTTTCTACCCAATTGTTATGGTAGCGACTAAACGCCGTAAAGAGGTTCATCCAATTATGTATGGACTCTTTGTATTCTTCGTCATTTACTTTATTTTAAACGCAGTTGTTGTTTAATTAATAAACGTATAACACTAAGCGACTTTCCTTTTTGAAAGTCGCTTTTTTTATTGGTGAAAGCGCTCCCCTTTTTTGGTTTACAAGTAAG
>SLQR01000047.1 GCA_007131405.1 Candidatus Izemoplasma sp. | reverse complement strand
CGTATAAAAAAGAAGAATTACAAGAACAAAAGATTCGTAACAACAAAGGTGCATTTATTCGTGTGTTTGATGGCAATCGTTGGTATTATAGTTCAACAACGGACGTAAACGGTATACAAGAAAAAATCGATATACTCGCCTCGATGGCGACACCGAACGATGCAATTCACAATCACCCCTATGTGAAAAAAATCGAGATAAATCAAGATGTGCG
This sequence comes from Candidatus Izemoplasma sp., assembly GCA_007131405.1. Classification (GTDB taxonomy): domain Bacteria; phylum Bacillota_I; class Bacilli_A; order Izemoplasmatales; family Izemoplasmataceae; genus SLQR01. The sequence continues at coordinate 5,988 of SLQR01000047.1, read as the reverse complement.
CATGCAATACCAAGACAACCCCATTCATCAGATTGATGTTTCTAAGAAAGATGCTGTTTTAAGAGATTTTTTAGCGTTATTAGAGGATCCAACCATCGTGCATTTTAATGGGTTTTATGTTGATAATTTAACGATTAAAGAAATATTCAACTCCAAAGGTACACATGTTAAGTTTGATAAACAAACCTGTGGTATTGGTATAAGTATGCAAATGGTTTCAGGCGATAATAAAGATCGATTGAGTGTTTCAAGTTCCGCGATTACGCTTGAAGAACTTATGACAAAAAAAGATTTATGTGCAAAAGAAGTTCAAAAGGATATCGACTATGTGAAGCATGCGGAAACGTTTGATGCGGGTGAGTATCCAGTCTTAATGAGTCCGCTCGCTACAGGCGTTTTCACTCATGAAAGCTTTGGCCATAAAAGTGAATCAGATTTTATGGTTGGTGATGAAGCCATGCGCAAAGAGTGGCAGCTTGGAAAAGTGATTGGGAAACCGCTTTTAAACATTATCGATGACGGTACGGTCAAAGGAAATGGTTATGTGCCTTATGATGATGAAGGAACTTTAGGCAAAAAGACGATGATTATTACTGAAGGTAAACTAACAGGAAGACTACACAGTGTTGCGACCAGCGCAGCTTTAGAAGAACCGCTAACTGGTAATGCACGATCAATCAATTTTGAGTTTGAACCGATCGTGCGTATGACAACGACTTATATCAATAAAGGAAAAACTCCATTAGATGAAATCATTAAAAGTATTGATTATGGTGTATTTATCGATACTATTAAACACGGCTCTGGGATGAGTACCTTTACCATTGCTCCATCGCGAGCATACAAAATTGAAAACGGTCAAATTACCAACCCAATTAAACTATCGGTTGTCACTGGAAATGTCTTTGAAACACTGACCTTAGTTGATCAAGTCAGTGAAGAGTTTGAACTCTTAAGTTTTGTTGGTGGTGGTTGCGGCAAAATGGAACAGTTTCCACTCCCCGTTGGTTTTGGTGGACCCTATACATTAGTTCGTAAGCTTAAGGTACAATAGGAGGTCATGATGAAAAAAGAGACGATCATTATTAGAGAAAAAGATATTGCTGTTAAGGTTCAAAACTCAATGGTAAATGCAATCCGTACCAAAGATATAAGTCGTAAAGCCGTGCGCGTTTACGATAATAATTATCTTGGCGTTTCAGGTGCAGTAGGCGAGACCAGTTTGAACACAATCGAACAACAAGCGATTGAAAATCTTCAAACTAAAATAGTTTATCCCTACGCACTAACAAAGAATCTAAAAGATCATCGTAATTACATCGAAAATTATCAATCAGAAAAAGATTTTGTCACAACCGCAGAGACAATTGTTGAAACGCTTCGTTCAAACTTTGATGACTTCATTTTTAGCGAAACCATCGATCTTAAAGAAGTAGAACATCAATTCAAAAATACAGAAAACCGTGACTTAGTCTATAAAGACCAGATTATGAACTTGGGACTTTTAGTCAAAGAAAAATCCAGTGCAAACTTGTTTGATACGGTTTTGATGTATAGCGGGCGTAATTTCGATATTAATCAATTTGTCGCGTTCAACAAGAAACTTTTAAACGCTTGCCGTCACAAAGTTTCCTTACCTAAAAAAGAGAAACTACCCGTGTTTATGATTCAAAGTCATCAGGTTAAAGGCTTTTTGATGCGCAATTTAAATGGTGAAGTTTATGCCAATGGTGGATCCTTGTTTGATAAAAAAGTCGGTGAAACGTTGTTTAATAAAAATATAACGCTTATTCAAAACTATGATTCTAAAATCGTTCAGCGTCCCTTTTTCGACAGCGAGGGCTGTGTTTTAGAAAACGATCAGCTACCCTTAATTGAAAACGGCATGTTAAAGCGTGTTTTCACCGATAAAAAAACGGCTGCGAAACACAATTTAGAACACACCGCTTCAGCAAGTGGAAACTATGACGACATCCCAAAAGTCACAGGGACAAGCGTAACTTTTAAAACCGATTCAACGGAGCTGAAAACAGTATTAGGAAATCAAAAAGCAATTCTTGTGATTTTAAGTGCTGGTGGTGACTTCAATGCCGATGGTAAGTTTGCAAGTCCTGTGCAATCGGCGTACTTGTTTGATGGCGAAGAAGTGCTAGGGAAGCTTCCAGAGTTTAGCATTGAAAGCAATATCTATGATATGCTTGGCAAAGATTATATTGGAACATTTGATGCACCTGATCTGTATTTTTCAGATCAAACACAAATTCAGGGCTTTTACTTAACCATCAAAGCATAGGCTCGAACGACGTGTAATTTTTATCATTTAGGACTATTCTATTCGACTTTGTAAATAATCAAAAATGTTTTGCCTGATTTATCATAAGATAGCCTTGTTATTTATTCTAGTTTAGAATTGATTTAATGCTGTTCACGTTTCCATAACCACCTATATTTTGGGTAAATAGCTAAAAAAAACTGACATTTTTGATAAATGTCAGTTTTATTGTTAATGTCTTGTGTTAACAAATACATCGTTAAACTGTCGGTGTACTTTAATGAATGTTGTGCATTTTGATAAGTGCTTGAGGTGCGAGGCACCTACGTATGTGCAAGTAGATCGGAGACCGCCTAAAATATCCAAAACAGAAGCATCAACATCGCCTCGGTATGAAATTTTTACTGTGCGTCCTTCTGAACTTCGGTAATCCGCGATTTCTCCGTGGTGTTTTATCATGGCTGTGGATGAACTCATGCCATAAAACTCAACGAACTTCTTTTCTTTATAAATAGGTTCAAAAGTTTCTTTTGTGCGTTGTAAGGTATCGTGATGTTCAACAATAACATGTCCTCCACCTTGGTCATGACCAGCAAACATTCCACCAAGCATTACAAAGTCTGCGCCTGCCCCAAAGGCTTTAGCAACGTCACCAGCGCTTGTGCATCCGCCATCACTAATAATATGAGCGCCTAGACCATGCGCGGCATCGGCGCACTCAATAATAGCTGATAATTGTGGGTAACCAACACCCGTTTGAATACGCGTCGTACACACACTACCTGGGCCAATCCCGACTTTAACAATATCAGCACCGCGTAAGATAAGTTCTTGAGTCATATCCGCTGTGACGACATTGCCAGCAATAATAACGTGCTTTGGATACGCTTTGCGAACTTTTTCAACGTAATCACCAAAGTGTTCAGAATATCCATTCGCAACATCAATGCAAATAAATCTCAGTTGAGGATTATCCGTAATAATTGTTTTCAAGTTGTCAAAATCTTTTGAACTTGTCCCTGTACTCACCGCAAAATGATTAGGATCTAAGGCAGAAATATGCTCATGGATTGTTTTGGCATCGTAGGATTTAACTAAACAGGTAAACAGTTGATGCTTCTGAAGCGTTTTTGCCATGGAGATAGTTCCTACACCATCCATGTTTGCGGCCATGATAGGAATCCCTTTCCAAACATTTTTGCTATGTTTAAATCGGTATTCTCGATTCAAATCGACCTGTTTTCGACTTGAAAGTGTGGACCGTTTTGGCCGAATTAACACATCACTAAAATCAAGTTTATCATCAAACTCAATACGCATTGTAATCACCTCATTAGTTTAAATACGTTATCATTATAAACGATTATGCTCAAAATGGAACAGGAAATCGAAGAAATTACAAAGGGAATAATTACTTCACTTATATTTGGTAAGAATGGTCGTCAATGCCTTACGAACTTTCGTGTTTCGTGCTCGGCTTGGTAAGTGCAAATAAACCACCTTCAATGATGACACCATAAGCAATGCCCGCTAAAAAACCAGACAAATCACTAAAACCAGTAGAACTGTAAAAAGCAAAAGAAACAACCGCGCCAAGCAAAGCGCCTCGCAGCAACGCTTGCTTAAAAGGAATCGGTGTTAAAACCCCAATCAACAACCCAAGAATAACGCGATTATACCAAAACGCAAACAAATACGATGCTTCTTGAGTAAAGTCTGATCGCATTTGAGCGCCTAAAATGCAAAAAACACCTAAAATAGCACCGAAGAGAATTCCAAAAACAATACGTTTACGCATAAACAGCCTCCTTAATAATAAGTTAATCTCATTCATAGCATAGCATGTTTAATGAAAAAAATGCACCTTTATGGTATTCGCCATAAAGATGCAAGAATGTTTGTTAAAAACTTATTTTTGTGTTGGTGGTGAGAACGTTCTTGTTTTTAGTTCATTGTCAAGAATATAGAGACCAGCATCTTTAACCAGCTTAACTTTTTGAATTAAATCCATGAAGGTTTCTTCCTCTTCAACTTGTTCACTAATAAACCATTGTAAGAAATTGTGTGTTGCGTAATCGTTTAACTTTCCAGCAAGAGCTACAAGATCGTTGATGCGACCTGTCACAATGCGTTCATGTCCAAGCGCAATTTCAAGCATCGAAAGCAATGAATCAAAATCTTTTTCAGGATCGTCAAAGCCTTTAATCACCGCACGCGCATCACGTGAAACGATGTAATGGTAAATTTTTTGAGCATGGAAAACTTCTTCCTCATATTGAGTAATAAGCCAATGCTCAAATCCAGCCAATCCAAGCTCACCGGCGTAAGCCGCCATGCTTAAGTAAATGTGGGCAGAATAATATTCAAAGTTCATTTGTTCATTTAATGCATCAATCATTTTTTGTTCCATAATATCACCTCCTATACAGTATAGCATAGACGATTTAAAATGGCGATATTAACGACCGATTCATTCTGTATAAACTGATTAATTAATCGGTTGAGTAATGTATCGTACACGTGGCATAAAAGTCGTATAAAATAAGTTCACGTTCATCTAAAAAAATATAATTATTATTATGTTAAATACATGCATAGAGTGCTATGATTAAGTTAGAAGATGTTAATTGTTTCAATTAGCTAAAGAAAGGAGATAGTTAAATGATCGAATCATTGGTTCTCATTCTTATCGCCGCAGCAATCTTAGTCATCTTATTTTTTGCCTACACAACAAAAAATAAACTTGCGAGTTATGTTGCCTACATTATTTTAGCAGCGATTGCTCTAAGCATGGCACTAAATGGCCTCGTAGGACTTATTAGTGGTGTTGATTTCTTATCGTTTTTAGTCGATATTTTGAATATGATCAACAGCATTATCATTTTTGTTGAACTTGGGTTGATTATTTACTTGGTCTTTATCTCTAAACTTAAAAACAAAAATACCATCTTAAAAGTAACGATTATCGTTTACGTTGTACTGTCACTCCTTGTTGAATTTAATGTGCTAGGTTAACGTATTCGTTAATGGAACGAAAAGAGTAAGCTTAAACAGTCGGTTTGTTTAAACTGCTCTTTTTTTATGGAATTACGAAAAAAATAACGATGAGTTCATCGATCTTTAAAGTAAAGGTAATCCACTATTTTCGTGTGTATACGTAATAAAATCCGTAACAATGATGCCACTGCATTACTTGTAGGATACACGGAGATGTTTTCTATGTTAAATATAGACACATGATTTAAGATATAGTCTATTCCAACTGGGCGCACAAGCATGACAATACACACCATACCGTCAATACAGTAAATAGTTCACTATAAAAGTGGTATAGTTTAGACTAAAACTGACTTTTATACTATAATTAATGTAAGGAAGTGATCATGTATGAACAAGTTTTTTACGCAAGAACGATTAATTAAACTTTTAATCATCGTATCTATTCTTACCGTTATCGTCATTGGCATTAAAACCTTAGGCGAATTATCTGAAGGCTTTTTTGCGACATTAAGCATGGCAATACGCAGTGTCATGATTCCCTTTGCGTTTGCTTTTTTGCTTAGTTTTATTATTGGTCCACTTGCTCAACTCATTGAAAATAAGACCCCATTAAACCGTACCTTAAGCATCATCGCTGCAATTAGTGTGGGCGTGTTATTTATTGGGGCCATTGTATCCATTACCGTTGCGTTTATTATTTCACAGATGACAATTGT
>SLQR01000016.1 GCA_007131405.1 Candidatus Izemoplasma sp. | reverse complement strand
GCACCAAATAGAATATATATAAATAAGGATTAAACGTTTGTTTTCTGGGATGCCTTATAAAATGATGGGTTAAATTGATAGATAAAGGCTTTATAATCTCAATTTAGCTGATTAGAAAGGCTTTGCAATAGGCTTTAAAGAATTGCATTTGAGTTTGATATATGAGCATCATGACATATGATGGTGGATTTTTCCTTGAAACGTTAATAAGGATATATTATAATGTTGTTGTAGGATTTGAGGCTATTATTGTTCTTATTACTGTGTGTTCAGCGATATCAATGCCATCAAACCTATTACTGAATGTTACAGGTAGAATTGTGTAAGTGTCTTAATTTAGGCTTTACTTACGTTTTATAAAATGATATAATTACCCAAAAGTGCTAGGTTAATGGATTGTATTCCATCATGTAAACTACCGCTTTATACTATTGAATATTGAATTATTTCCACCCTTCTTTACCCTTGTGATATAAACCTTCATATGAATTTTATAGCTGCAGCAGCGTTGAAGTTTGTATGAAGTTTATATAAAAAAACTGATTATTATAATCAAACCCAAAAAAAAGAGAGGAGATATAATTTTGAAGAAATTTTTACTAGTATTGACCTTAGGTCTAATCGCGTTCGGAGCTTCAGCATGTGGTACAACAGATGACGACGACGACGATGATGACGATAACGGTCAAGTAGAAACAGGTGCAGTATTCTCAGGAGTTCAAAACGTTTCAATTCCACAGGGACCTGCATTCGATCCAATGGAAGGTGTTACAGCTACTGATGAGGTAGATGGTAACTTGACTGGTGCTGTTTTAATAGCAGGTAGTGTTGATGTTGATGAGCAAGGTGCTTATGAGCTACTCTACTTAGTTACAAACAGCCGTGGTATTACGACATCTGCTACACGTACAGTTACTGTAACGAACGTTGTGTACCCAACTGGTACATTCAACTACAAATTTGCAGATGCGGAACTTAGACATACTCTGTTTGCTGCAGCAGAGAGATACTTATTAGAAACAATGTATGGTGGGGTTCCACTGTTTGCGAACTCAGGATTCGTTCTGTATAGCGAACGTATGATTCTCCCAACTGATGAGTATTTACCAATCATGGGATATAGCGCTATGAGAGGTGAAATGAGCGAAGATGACTCTAACGTTATTATGCGTGATGGTGAATTAGGTAATGCGGGTGAGTACACTTACCGTACATCTATGGGATTCCAACCATCTACACTAAACCAATGGATTTATGATGATTCAGCGTCTTCAGACATCATTACGTTATTCTTAGACAGTTTATACTTCTTTGACTTTAACGATGATATGACTGGTTACGAAGTACGCCCATCAATGGCTACTGGTATGCCAGAGCCAATCGATTCAAGAATCACTGAAACTAATGTTGAGGTTTCTTACACTTGGCAAGTAAGCATTAAAGATGATTTAGTATGGACATATCATGACGATACAGATACATCAACATTTGAAGCGGGTCACGAGGCAATTACTGCTGATGACTTTATCAACACATTCAAGCATGCGCTTGATGAAGGTTGGTTCCGTGCAATTTCAGGTGGTGGAGACTTCTTTAGTGCTCCACAAGAAATCGAAAACGCTCGTAACTACTACGATTCAATCGGTGAAGAAGACCCAGAATACGATTGGGAAGATGTAGGACTTAAAGCGATTGATGATTTCACATTAGAATTTACATTTGCTAATGAAATTAATGAGTGGGGTGTAATTTATTGGTTAAGCTCATTCGTTATGCATCCAGTTAACTTTGAATTATTAGAAGTATATGGAGACCAATATGGTACAACTCCAGAAACTGTAGCTTACACTGGTCCATTCAAGTTAGACATTTGGGAAGATGACCTTGTATTACTTCTTTCTGAAAACCCTAATTTCCATGACCCAGACAGATACTTTATCACTGGTGTTCAAGTAGCTATCCAAGAACTTTCAGACTTACGTTTCCGTATGTTTGAAGAGGGAGAAACTGACGTCGGTGCCCTTGATCCGGGTGACTTCGAGCAATATGCTAACGACCCACGTCTACGTAAAATCCCTGGTGCTGTTACATTCCGTATGATGATCAACGGACTTGGAACTGCAGCTGCTCAAGAAGCACAATTCCCAGGTAGTGGTTACACACCTGAACCACTTCTTGCAAACGACGACTTCAGAATGGCTTTATACTTCGGTGTTGACCGCGAGTACTTAGCTTGGGAAGTTATGGTTACAAGTGACCCACAAATGTATCATTTCTCAGACGCATACATGGTTGAACCTGAAGCAGGTATCGCATTCCGCCATACACCACAAGGTGAATGGGTAGGTCAAGGATTCTCACCTTCAACTTATGGATTCAACGAAGATGCGGCTCGTGCATACTGGGTTGCAGCAATTGAAGCGTTAGTAGAAGATGGAACATATGAAGCTGGCGATGAAATCGAATTAATGCTTGTTATCCAATCAGGATCAACAGCTCAAGCGAACCTTGCAGATTACTTGAAAGAGCAATTTGAAGGATTATTCACTCATGAAGAGCTTGGCATTAATGTTATTATCGATGTCCATCCAGCACCATTCCCTGACAACTACTATACTTACATGATGCCTGGTCTATTCGACCTCGGTACTGGTGGAATCTCTGGTTCTACACTTGATGCATCAAGCTTCTTAAGAGTTTATGCTGATGACAACCGTGGTGGATTTACACTTAACTGGGGTATTGACACAACAACTGCTAACATCGAAATTACTTACTTCAACCCATTCGAGGGTGAAGAAGTGACTGAAGTTTGGTCATACAATGCATTAGTATCTGTATTGAATGGTGAAGCAGAAGTTATCCTTGGTCAAGAAGCATCAGTATTCGAATAATAATCACTGCTTATTGGATTTAATGGTTTGATGGGACAGCCTTTAAGGTTGTTCCTCGGACCTAACGTAAAAACTAATAAACAGCAATATGGATTTAAACCATGCAAACCATCTTTGCATTATCCGATGGTTTGCATGTTGTTTATTAGTCAAACATTTATCGTTGCATTTATGAAACATATTGTGTATAATAGGTAAAATCACTGTAATTTTGGGGAAAATTATTGTTATGTAAACACGTCAACACGATTCGATTGAATAATTAAATTGAAGCGCGGAGTGCTGAATGATGATTATACAACACGTTGAAATGAACAGCATATTACGTCAGTAAAACTAGGGATAGAAAAGGTATTATAAAACTTGTTCGTTCTTTCCTTTTTTTCAGTTTACCGAGTGCGTTTTGAAACAATTGATGAATTCAAAAGGATACAGGCCATAGAGACATTACATGTGACCAGATGATAATATTGCTTTTATCCATCAATTGTTTTAATTGAGTTGCATGATCGTCAATCATGCTTCATGGTTAATACTTAACTAGCTGCGTCAAATTATATTGAATAAGCACCGATTATTCAATCAAGATTTTTTAGATAGATTATTTAATTTTTGTAAACATTTAAATTTTTAAGAAAGTAGGCGAAAGTATGATTAGATACACTATGATCAGGGTAGTTTGGATTTTCCTTATTCTTGTAACTACACTATCAATTAACTTCGTAATTCTTAAAAGTGCGCCTGAGTATCCACCGACACAACCTGAAGATCGCGATATGTGGTATGCGCGTCAGGTTTCAGATGGATTTTATACAGAGCGCTTGATTACTGATGAAGCGGAGATTGAAAGAGTTCGTGCGGATGAACATGATCCGATTCAAAACAGTTTTTACCGTGATGAAGGAGACCGTATTCGTGTGTTTGAGCCAGTACCAATTTCTATTCAATACTTCACTTGGGTATCGAATATTGTTACGGACTGGCATTGGGGGTACTCAACAAGGGTGCAGCCAAACACCGAGGTATTTGAGGTGTTATCATCGCGTATACCAGTAACATTAAGATTAAACTTAGTTGCTCTTGTTTTCTATATTCCAATTGGGTTTGGACTAGGAATTTGGGCGGCTCTTAAAAAGAACAGTTTAGCTGATAACGTCATTTCCTTATCAGTTATGATATTTATTTCACTACCAAGCTTTGTTGTTATGCTATTCTTAGTGCTTATTTTCGGGTATACATTGGGCTGGTTACCAAACCAGTGGCCACCGTCATATGCATCGGATTTAAACCAGTTCCTGGGAATCATTTTACCGGTACTTGGTTTATCGTTTGGTTCGATTGCTGGACTTACCCGTACAACACGTGCAGAACTTACTGAGGTATTAACCAGTGAATTCTTACTGCTTGCAAGAACGAAAGGGCTTACACGCCAACAATCTGTTATCCGTCATGCAATGAGAAACTCTATGGTACCACTTGTACCTGGAATTATCGCATCGTTTGTTGGATTATTAAGTGGTTCAGTTATTATCGAACAAATTTACACGATTCCTGGAACAGGACGTATCTTTATTCGAGCACTGGCCCAAAATAACCTAGACTACAACTTGCTTTTGGGGATTTCAGCGTTCTATACCATTATTGGTCTATTTGCCGTATTGTTAGTGGATTTATCGTATGGTGTAGTTGACCCTAGAATTAGAATGGGGGCTAAAAAATGATTAAGTACGAAGAATATAGTGATGAACAAGTTAAAGACATTAAAAAGTCGGATTTTGAATTTATTCAACGTGATGAAAAAGTCTACGACAAGAAATTTGAGACTAAACCGATTGGTTACTTTAAAGATGCGATGATTCGCTTTGCGAAAAACCGTGTTAACGTTGTGGCGACACTTATTTTAGTTACATTAATATTGTTGTCGGTTTTTGTACCGATTTTAACCACGAAAAACTATGACGTTTTGGAAACTCAACTAACCTATTTGCCACCACGTGTGCCATTGCTTGAACGCCTTGGCATATTAGATGGATCCCGTTATCTAGAAGATCAAACGGTAGATCGAGCAACCATTGGGACAATTGAAGGGTATCCAGAACTCGGATTACCATTAAATCGTGATCCTGAATTTATCGATATGGATACATTAAAAAACTATTCTATTCCATGTAGTGATTTAGATGATCGTTGCTATGGTGGAGAAGTACGTATGTCCTTAGGAAATACGACATTCTTAACGATGCGTTCATCTACAGTGTTTGAATTTGATCCAGAATTCGATCCAACCGTCACAGTTACCATTGATGATATTTTTGCAGAGGACAATACATTTGTTAATGTTATGATATCACTTGATGGTGGACTAACATTTGAATTACTAGGAACAATGGATGAAGTTGGAACGGAAGAGTTTGAAGTTTTTCATCCAATGTTTCTTCATGAAGATGTTATAGAATCTTATGTCTATTTGCAATTAAACTCGGATTTATCGAATGGATGGGTACACTTCTTAAGTGTAACCGTTGATGATACGAGTTCAGACGATGTTATTCGTCATGATCAAGGATTTTCATTACATAGTTATACCGTTACTGAAGGAAATGGACGCCGTTCACGTATAAATGGTGAGTTGCTATTTGCTTCCTTTAAATGGGATCCTTATCGCGCTGCCTTTGGTGAGCGTTATGAGTCAGCATTCTCAGCAGAACGTTTCTACGCACTCATTGAAGAAAATCAAGATAAATGCGGACTTGTTGAAGGTGACATGAGCGTAGCACCAACCGCTGAAAACCCTTGGGTATTTGCTGAAGGATGTTCAGTGACACGCGTTGTTGGACGAACAGAAATTGTTATTGGACCAGGTGGATCACAGCATTATTCGTATTCACTTTACCAAGACTTTATGATTTCGCGTGGGTATTCATCAATTCCATACTTCTTCTTTGGAACCACTCAAGGTGGACGTGACCTATTTGCGCTTACTTGGGTAGGACTTAGAACATCATTAACTATTGGTATTATTGTTTCGTTTATTAACATTACTGTTGGTATTATATATGGTTCCATCTCTGGGTATTACGGAGGAAAAGTAGACTTACTGATGGAACGTTTCTCAGAAGTTATTAGCCGAATTCCATGGCTGGTTACATTAAGTATTTTTATGGCGCTTATTGGGCCGGGTGCACTTACGCTGATTCTCGTTTTAATTGTTTCAGGATGGATCGGAGTATCGAGTGTTACACGTACTCAATTCTATCGTTACAAAGGTCGAGAGTATGTCCTTGCATCACGTACCTTGGGTGCGAAAGATTCACGACTTATTTTCCGCCATATCTTACCAAATGGTATTGGTACAATTATCACTGCATCAGTTCTAATGATTCCTATGGTTATGTTTACTGAAGCTGCATTATCTTATCTTGGCTTTGGTATTGGACATGGACAATCATTTAGAGTTTTAGGCATTGAACTATCTGGAGTATCTGTAGGGGTACTATTGTCTGATGGACGTACTGAAATGATGACAAGACCTTACCTTACACTCTATCCGGCAATTATCATTTCAATCTTGATGATTACGTTTAACATGTTCGGTAACGCCTTAAGAGATGCATTTAATCCATCGTTAAGGGGGTCTGAATAATGGCTAAGAAAACAAAATTAACCGTTGAAAACTTATCCGTATCTTTCCGTACAACACAAGGTTTAGTACGTGCGGTGCGTGATGTAAGTTTTGAATTATATGAAGGTGAGACACTTGCAATTGTTGGTGAGTCTGGTTCCGGGAAATCGGTTACGAGTCGTACCATCATGGGTATTCTTGCTGGAAATGGGATCATTGACAGCGGACGTATCATGTATGAAGGTCAAGATTTGACAAAAATTCATGAGGAGGACTTCCATAAAATCCGTGGGGATAAAATCGGAATGATTTTCCAGGATCCTATGTCAAGTTTAAATCCAATTATGCGTATTGGTAAGCAGATTACTGAAGGTATGCTTATCAACGGACATCGTATGAAAAACCGTTACAGAAAACTCGTCCATGATTTGCGTATGGATGTTCTGAACACGAAAATGAGTATTAGCGATGAAAAAATTCGTTATAAAGAATTAATGCGCAAATTCAAGGATGGTAATAAAACCGAAATTGCTAAACTTGAAAAAGATTTAGAAAAGTCACTTGAGTTCATTCGCAGTGAAGGTGCAACTGTAGAGGAAATCGATAAAGTTAAAGAGTCACATAACTTAGAGATTGACAAGCTGAAAAAAGAAGGTCAAAAACTTCTAAAGGCCGCTGAGACCGAAATTCCTAAACTTAAAAAAGAGCATGCGGAAAAAATGGATAAACTGACTTCACACCTTAAGGTTGCGAAGAAAAAGTTTAAAAAAGAAAAACCGGGTGCGAAAAAGCAAATTCAAAAAGAATGGGCAGACAAAAAATTAGAAACAAAAGAAGCGACTGCAAAAGCTAAAGAGAAACTAAACAACGCAGACAAAAGCAATCAATCGGAATACAAAAAAGTTCGTAAAGAAGTGCGTCAAGAAATTGATCGCTTACAAGAAGACCTGCGTCGTTTCAAAAAAGTTACCAAACGTGAAGCTGTAGAACGTGCGGTAACGGTTATGGATGAAGTTGGAATTCCAGAGCCTAAGAAACGTCTTAAACAATACCCATTCCAATTCTCAGGCGGGATGCGTCAACGTATCGTTATCGCGATTGCGTTAACTGCGAACCCTGACTTACTTATTTGTGATGAGCCAACAACAGCGCTTGACGTTACGATTCAGTCTCAAATTCTTGAGTTAATCAAGAAATTAAAAGAAGAACGTAACTTATCCGTTATCTTTATTACCCATGACCTTGGAGTTGTGGCGAACATGGCTGACCGTGTAGGCGTCATGTATGCGGGTAAAATTGTTGAAATTGGTACATCTATTGACATTTTCTACAAACCGCAACATCCATACACATGGGCATTGTTATCATCCATGCCTGACCTTGAGTCTACGGAACGTCTGTTTGCAATTCCAGGAACCCCACCAAACATGCTTTATCCACCTAAAGGGGATGCCTTTGCAGACCGTAACCCATACGCGATGAAGATTGATTTTGAGAAACAACCACCATTCTTCAAAATTACTGAGGATCACTATGCAGCGACATGGCTCTTACATAAAGACGCACCAAAAGTTGATCTTCCGGATATTGTTAAAGGAAGAATTGAGCGTATGACCAAAAGGGAAAAAGCTGCGAAAGAGGTGAGTAACTGATGGCCAACACTGAGACGCCAGTATTAAGTGTAAGAAACTTAAAACAGTACTTTAAAAGTGGTTATGGAAAAAATAAACTTGTCGTTAAAGCAGTTGATGACATTAGCTTTGATATCTATAAAGGTGAAGTATTCAGTTTAGTTGGAGAGTCTGGATGTGGAAAAACCACGACTGGACGTACAATCATCAAGTTATACGATCCAACAGACGGCGAAGTTTACTTTATGGGGAAACGAATCTCTGCTGGAGATATGGGACTCAAACAACAAATCAAAGCGACAAAACATGCAGCTAAAGTTGAAATTAATGAACTTAAACTTGAAATGCAAGACAAAATTAATGAGATTTCTGAAAAACCGAAAGGGAAAAAGGAAATCTACGAAGCAAAGGTTGCAAAACGTGAGCTTCAAAGACAATTTAAAAAGCAAAAAGCTGAATTACGTAGTACTGGACGTGAAGCGCTTATCGAAAAACTTCAAAAAGAACATCAAGTTGAAATCGATAAAGCGGATAAAAACATTGAAAAAGCTCTTGATGCATACAAAAAAGATGAAGAACGCGTAAAAAAATTACAATCACAAAAATCATCTGAACAAAAAGAACGCGAAAAACAAGAGATTCAAAAACTTCAGCAAGAGTACAAAGAGCCTATTGCTAAAATTCAAAAAAACCGCGAAGAAAAAATTGCACAATACAAAACAGAAATCGCTAAACGTTTACGTCAAACTGCGAAACCTGATGCTGAACTAATGAAAAATGTTCAGATGATCTTCCAAGATCCAATCGCCTCACTTAACCCACGTATGACGGTTAAAGAGATTATTGCTGAAGGTCTTCGTATTGCTGGTGAGCGCCGCAACGATGTTATTGTTAAAAAAGTAAACAAAGTGCTTGAAACGGTTGGACTATTGCCTGAACATGCGAGTCGTTATCCTCATGAATTTAGTGGTGGGCAACGTCAACGTATCGGGATTGCCCGCGCGTTAATCGTATCGCCAGAGTTTATCATTGCTGATGAGCCAATTAGTGCACTTGATGTGTCAATTCAAGCTCAAGTTATTAACTTACTAAATGATTTACGTGAGGAACTTGGTATTACCATTATGTTCATCGCTCATGACTTATCTGTAGTTAAATACTTTAGTGATCGTATTGGTGTTATGTATTTCGGTAAGCTCGTGGAGCTTGCACCGAAAGATGAGTTGTTTAAGAATCCAATGCATCCATATACACGTTCACTATTATCAGCGGTACCGATGCCTGACCCACACTACGAAGAAGGGCGTCAGCGTATCAAATATGATCCTTCATCTCATAACTATAAAGAAGATGGTCCGGAACTTAATGAAGTAAAAAAAGGACATTTTGTTTACTGTAATCAAGAAGAGCTGAAGCAGATTAAGAAAGAACTTAAATAATAACCATGGTGCGATTTATCGTCACATTGGTTGTGAGCGTTTTGATCGTTGCATCGATTATGTTCTTTGTCTATGACAATGACTACACAAGTATGCGAGCCGTATCAGAAGCCTTCTTCTATGTTGGACTACCGATGTTCTTTATAAGTTTAATTACTTTAACGAATGCTTCAACAATCTTTATTAGCATGGGGTATACCGTTAAAAACATCTTTACAAGACATAGACAAAAATTTGGCGATTACTACGAATACCAGAAAGAACGCCGTGAAAACAGCGATTCGGTAGCACTCTTTGGTATAGGAGCATTACTTATTAGTGTTGTTTTTCTAGCCATTGCATTTTATTATGGGTATGCGTCAATCGCTTAAAGCAAACAAAAAGCGTAAGATTTAATCTTACGCTTTTTTTTATGTGTCTAATAAGGCATCAATATGGGGGCGAATCTTATCGGGTTTTGTGTTGGGTGCAAATCGTTTCACAACGTTTCCTTCTTGATCAATCAGAAACTTTGTAAAGTTCCACTTAATCTTCCTTGATAACACACCAGATTTTTGTTTGACAAGCCACTTATAAAGAGGGTGAGCACTATTTCCGTTCACGTCGATTTTATCGAATAAAGGAAATGTGACGCCAAAGTTGATGGTGCATGTTTGCACAATTTCATCGGCATCACCAGGCTCTTGATGGTTGAACTGGTTGCAAGGAAAACCAAGAACTTCAACGCCTTGTTTTTTGTAGTCTTGATGAATGGCTTCAAGTGCCTTGAATTGACCTGCAAAGCCACATTTTGTGGCGGTATTCACGATCAGGACAACATTGCCTTTGTATTTTTCCATGCTTAGGGAGTTGCCTTGAATGTCATTGGCTTCGTACGTGTAAAATGCCATGGTTACCTCCTGTAAAAAAACGCATCAGTGATGCGTTTTTTGTGTTATTTTTTCCCAAATGTTTTTTCCCAATCTGCAAGGAATGCTTTGATTCCATTGTCAGTAAGGGGATGTTTCATAGATTTAATGAAAACATCGTAAGGTACGGTTGCAACATGCGCACCAGCAAGTGCTGAATCACGGAGATGTTGCGGGCTTCTAATTGAAGCACTAATAATTTCTGTGTCAAGTCCGTAAATATCAAAAATATCACGAATTTGTTCGATCACTTGAATACCTTCAGCGAGTGTATCGTCTAAGCGACCGATAAATGGGCTAACATACGTTGCACCAGCTAGCGCTGCAAAGAGTGCTTGGTTTACACTGAAAATAAGTGTTACGTTGGTCTTGATGCCTTCTTCTGATAATGCTTTGACGGCTTTTAGTCCTTCAGCGGTCATTGGAATCTTAACCACCATGTTTTTATGGAGTTTCGCAATTTTGCGACCTTCTTCAATCATTTTGTCGGCTTCTAAGCTAATAACTTCACCACTAATTGGTCCGTCAACGATGTTTGTAATTTCGTTTAATACTTCTTCAAAATCACGCCCCTCTTTCGCAATGAGTGTTGGGTTGGTGGTCACACCACAAATAATACCGAGTGATGCGATTTCTTTAATGTGGTCAACATTGGCTGTATCAATAAATAATTTCATGCATTTTCCTCCTTGGTTTCTTCTTGGTTTATGGTTTTAAATTGAACGGGGAAAACCCCTTCAAGAGATTCCTTAACTTTTTCTGTGAATAAAATGCCATTTAGATGGTCAAGTTCATGTTGGAAAACAATGCCAACAAAGCCCTTGAGTCTTAAGGTTGTTTCGGTTAATGTATCTGTTTCTGTGTCATATAAGTGGGTTTTAACGGTTACTTTTTTATGACGCGAAACGATGCCTTCAACTTCACGGTCAATGCTTAAGCAACCTTCACCACCAGGCATGTATGTTTGAGCTTCACTATGGCTAACAATCCGTGGGTTTACCATAAGGTAGTCGTGATGTTCTTCGTAATCTTCATCTTCTGTGTAGATGGCCAGCATCCGAACGGGGATATTTATTTGTGGTGCAGCAAGACCAACACCAGGTCGAAGACTATATTTTTCGGCGATTTCAGCATCTTGTGAATTAATAAGGAATTGGCGCATTTCGCGTAAAGTTTCTTTGACATCATCACTTAATGGAAGGTCAACGACTTTAGCCCGTTTATTTAATGTTGGGTGGCCTTCTCGAAGGATGTTTTTCATTGTAATCATATGGATTTCACCTCAATAATATTATATCAAATCAATCGCGTTTTCGATAGGGGATTACATTTTTTATAACCCTATTAATTGTATCATATTTTGGGGTATAATATGTTTATTCTCAATAAAAAGCGTTTTCACATAGGGTATTCCTATTGTATGTCAACAGGTAAAAGAGTATAATATTAGAGAATAAAAGGAGTAGTGAAAACGATGAAAAAAATTAAAAAAATTGGAATTATTACGGGCGGTGGAGACTGTAGTGGTCTAAACGCTGTCATTAATGGAATTACAAAATCAGCGATTAATACATACGGACTTGAAGTCATTGGGTATCGTCGTGGATACTTTGGTCTTTACCACAATGATTTCCAAGTATTGGATTTAAAAGCCGTTTCTGGGATTATGCATGAAGGCGGAACCATTCTTAAAGCATCAAATAAGGATAATCTTTTTAACTATCCAGTTGAAGAAGATGGAAAAACTGTCTACAAAGACATGAGCGATGTTGCGGTAGAGAACATGAAAAAAGAAGGTGTTGATGCGTTGATTGTTGTCGGTGGCGATGGAACCCTGACGAGTGCACGTGACTTTCACCGTAAAGGAATACCGGTTATTGGCGTGCCAAAAACCATCGATAATGACTTGCCAGCAACAGACGTAACATTTGGATACAATACAAGCTTAGAAACGATTACCGATGCACTTGATAAAATCCATACGACCGCCTACTCACATGACCGTATTATGGTTGTTGAGGTCATGGGTCGTAACACGGGTTGGCTTGCGCTTGAAGGTGGGATCGCTGGAAGTGCTGATGTTATTTTGTTGCCTGAGATTCCTTACGATATTAATCGTGTTGTGGATAAAATTCGTGAACGTGACCGTTATGGAAAGAGTTTTGCGATCATCGTCGTTAGCGAAGGGGCTAAACCAATCGATGGTGATGTAACGGTTCGTGAAATTGTTGCGGACTCAGCTGACACGATTCGCTTAGGCGGAATTGGTGATATCGTCACACGTCAACTTCAAAAACTGATTACCAATCATGAAATTCGCTACACGAATCTTGCGTACATTCAACGTGGTGGAATTGCTAGCCAATTTGACCGCATGATCGGACTGCGTTTCGGTGTTGAAGCGGTTAAACTCTTAATGAGTGGCGGAACGGGACAAATGGTACGTTACCGTGGACGTAATGTTGAAGCTGTCAACTT
This sequence comes from Candidatus Izemoplasma sp., assembly GCA_007131405.1. Taxonomy (GTDB): domain Bacteria; phylum Bacillota_I; class Bacilli_A; order Izemoplasmatales; family Izemoplasmataceae; genus SLQR01. The sequence continues at coordinate 37,845 of SLQR01000016.1, read as the reverse complement.
AGAAGAGGTTGTTGGCTCTGGTTCAATGGGTGAAACAAGCCATGGTGGGGCGAAATACGTTGACCCGAATGGCCAAATGGTTCAATCCGCTAAAGCGATAGGCATCAGTTTTGGTGATTAAGATGGATTACCCAATTGATTACGAACAATACACAATCGAAGAAATTATTCTTCTTGTCAGTTTTTTAAGTGATCTTGAACGCTATAAAGAAAACCCGAAGCAAATTGATCAAGCGGATTTAAAAAAGTCATACGCAAGTTTTAAACGTGTTATTAATAATATGTCGGAAGAAAAGCGCATTGATCAAGCGTTTGAAAAACAAACCAACATCTCGATTTATAAAACAATGAAAGCATTATAAAAAGTCCACTTTGTGGACTTTTTTATGGTAAAATGGTTACGGTGATAGCATGCGATTAGATAAATTTTTAAGTCAGATGAATTATGGAAGTCGTCGAGACATTAAACGGATGATTAAGGAAAAAGCAATTACGCTGAACGATTCGTTTGTTACGCAAGCGAATGTCCATATTGATCCTGCAAAAGACGACATTACGGTAAGCGGTGAGCGCGTTATTTTTTATGATGGACTCACGTTAATGATAAATAAACCAAAAGGCTATGTCTGTGCCAATCACGATGCCTTGCACCCAACAGTTTTTGATTTATTAGACGATGTTTATAAACGTCACGATCTAAAAGTAGCGGGACGCTTAGATATCGATACCGAAGGCTTATTGATTTTAAGTACAGACGGGGGCTTGATTCATCAAATCATTTCACCCAAACAGGATGTCTATAAATATTATTATCTTGAAACAAAAGAGCCCATTACCAATCCAGAAGCAATCCTTGAACCCCGTGAACTTGTTGATGGGAAAAAAGAAACGTACACGCCAAAAGCACCAAAATTACTTTTTCATAAAGACAACTGTTTAGAAATAGCGATTTCTGAGGGGAAGTTTCATCAAGTAAAACGCATGATGGAAGCGATTGGTCACCATGTTACGACCTTAAAACGCATTAAGATTCACCGACTTCCTCTTGATGATTCACTTGCACCGGGTAAAGTCAAACGATTACATCAAGATGAAATCGATTTGCTCAAAAACCCATAGAGGAGACGATAACAATGACATTAGAAGAAATACTACCGTGGATTATCCTGTCTTATCTATCAGGAACACTAGTCATTGCGCTTGTGATGGCTTTTTTGACCTATCTAGGAACAAAGCCCTACTTAAAATTATGGATGCTGCATTGGGCGATTTTGTCCGTTGGTTATATCATTTTATATCTTGGCTTAATCTATAATATTCATCGTCTTGTCATGCTTTATTTTTGGTTTGTTGTGGTGGGTTCAGTCCTATTATTCCGTGCTTCATGTGTGATGCGTGCAATTATCTATACCCATTTACGCTTAGTGATTCACGGGTTAATTATCTTGGTAACATTCATTATGGTTTGGATGAATATAACTGAAGGACTATTCGCTTTCTTTTATGTGGTTTTACCAAGTGTGCTTTTTGTATCAGGGGGGATTGTGTTATTGACTAAGAAAGATTGGTTATACGCGATTGCGGGTGGATTGGCCATCTTAATCGGGATTAACTATTTCTTTTTTCCTTACCTGAGCACCTTGGCTTTCTACCTCCCTTCTGGGTATTTAATGACCGCCGTCATTGGCATGTGTTTTGGGGTTAGTATATTGGGTATCTATTTTATTGAGGTATCGCAAGAACAACGCCGCCTAAGAGATAAACTTTTTTACATGAGTTTTCATGACCGACTTACAGGACTCCATAATCGAGCGTATTTTGATGAGCGTCTTGAAAAATTACATAACGAAAGGGTGTATCCCTTATCAATGATAGTGATGGACTTGAATAATCTAAAAACAGTTAACGATATGCATGGTCACCGCTATGGCGATGAAATGCTTATAAAAACAGCGTCACTTTTGCAGACACTTGCCGATGATGCAATGATTGTTACACGTTATGGTGGGGATGAATTTGTGGTGATTTTACCGCATTCAAATGAAGCTGAAGCTATTAAACTTGCTCGCACAATTCATCAAGAATGCAAAACTATTTTGATTAAGAACATTCCTCTCGATATTGCGATTGGCTACGCAGAAAAATCGCGCGAAGACGAACCACTTGAGCATTTGTTTGATCGTGCAGAAATACGCATGTATCTAGAAAAAAATCAATAAAAAATAGGGAATGACTAAGATGTCATTCCCTTTCATTTTGTAAAATCGTCTTTAACGCTCGTACGGCTTGATCCACTTCTTCAAAAGTATTGTCCTTGGAAAACGAAAAGCGAAGAGAACCATTTAGGTAATCTTCAGGGGTTTTAATCGCTTGCAGAACATGACTTGGTTCGATCGATTCTGCGTTACAGGCGCTGCCCAAAGATACATAGATAAGGTGACGGTTTAATTCAAAGGCAAGTTCACCACCGTCCATGTTTTTAAAACCGAGATTAACAATGCCTGGTAAGCGGTTCGAATCACGAAGGGATGGTCCGTTTAAACGGTAATGGACCTGTTCTTCATCAAGACGGTTTAAGAAGTATTCAGCTAAGTCTTGAACATGGCCGATATAAGCTTGCGAATGGTCTTGAGCGTCTTGGAAGGCAACATTCATCGCCACAATACCCGCGAGATTTTCAGTGCCGCTACGGCGTTCAAACTCTTGGCTTCCACCATCAATTAGCCGCTTAATGCCAGTGCCTTCTTTTAAATAGAGAAATCCAACGCCACGAGGACCATGAAATTTATGGGCGGAGAAGCTCAACATATCAACTTGTAAGGTTTGTGTGTCAATGGACTGACTAGTTGGTAGTTGTACCATATCAAGGTGTAAGTAGCCTTTGTATTTTTTCACAAGTTTGCCGATGGTTTCAAGGGGCTGCATGGTGCCGATTTCGTTGTTCCCAGCAATCAATGAAACGAACGCACCGGGATGAAGCTGAAGGGTTTTTTCAAGTTGGGTTAAATTGATGTAACCATCGTAATCGACATCAAGCCAGGATACACTTGCACCAAGGGTCTGCAAAAATTGCATCGTTTTTTTGGTGGCGTGATGTTCAATGTTTGACGTGATAAAATGTGTTTTTGGCGCATGAAAATACCAACCTTTAATTGCCAAATTATTGGCTTCAGTGCCTGAGGCGGTAAAAATAATTTCTTGGCGTTTGGCGTTTATGCGTTCAGCAATTGCGCGTTTTGTTTGATTAAGAAGTTTTTTAGCTTTAATCCCTTCTTCATGAAGAGAAGAAGGATTGCCATAATAATGAATCGCAGTTTCTTGATAGGCTTTTAGCACATTAGGGTGAATTTTCGTGGTTGCTGCATTATCAAAATAAGCCATGATTACACCTCGTTATTTCAATATGGTGATGCGTGTGTTCGTTAAATCGTCAATCGCTAAAAATGCAAGTTGTTCACTGTACTTTGTGCAATCTAGCGTTTTTGTGTTTTCTGTTTTAAACAGATTTTCAAGATCGTTTGCAAATTTTTTGGCTACATACGATTGATGAATAATGCAGGGGTCTTCATCATCAAACATTTCAATGCTTCGACGAATCATTGCATCTTTTTTGATGGGAATATTCACGGGTTTTCCTTTATAAATAATGGTATCATTTTGCTCAATCTGAAGTTTTTTAATCATCGAATCACCTGCTTTTTAAAGAATTAAGGTTAGGAAATACACAATCATCGCTAAGAAGAATACGCTTGTTGCAAGTTTGATCCAGGATAAGTGCTCACGAACGAAGTTTGAAATACTCATAACATTGCGTGATTTAATCGCAATAAAGGCAATGAGTGATAACGGAATAATAAAGGCAATGTTAAAGACGAGAATAAAGAATATTTCGTAAAATGAAACGCCAGTTGCGGGACTGTTTTCCATCACAATCGCGATGGCAGTAATGTATAATTGGCCGGTACAAGCCGCTTCAGTAATACCAATGATAACCCCGATTAAGAACGGAATAAAGACAACGAGAAAGTTCCGTTTGAATCCGTTTTCTTCTTCGATGAGTTTGCTCATCTTTTCTATTAATCGCTTATTAAAGTTACGAATTGCGGAGGGCAGTTGATTTTTAACATTCTCATATTTTTGACTGCGTGTCATAAAGAAATCATACATTGTGAGTACGAATAAGAAACTGAATAAACCAATTAAGAAGATATAAAGGTATCGAGAGAAATTTTCAAAGGATTCTTCGGCTAAACCAAACAAGCTTAGTAAACCCAGTCCAATCGCAAAATAGATGACAACAATACCCACAATATAAGAAACGGTAATGACAATGAGTGTTTTTGATTTTTTGGTAAAGCCCATAATTGATATAAACATCAGAAGCATGGCAATGGCACATGGATTAATTCCATCAAGCAGTCCGCCACCAATCATCATAAATAAGAGCGTGAAAAACCCTAAGTCATCAGGAACGTACCCGCTAATATCACGTAAAGGGTCTTGTGCACTTGCATGAATGAGACCTTGATCGTACCCCTCGCGAATGTCATCGTAATTGTAGTAGTAATCCTCGCCGGCAAATATAATCGGTACTCCGATGCGATCAGGCACATCATAAGCCCAGATGTAGGCACTATAAATTCGTCCAACATCGGTCCCCATAATGCGGTTAAGAGGATTAACATCCGCAATGTTATAGGTGGTAACGGTAATGCCATCATTGCGCAAGGCATCGATGACATCAAGACCATCGTCGCTGTGACCCCCACCAATGACGCTTTGGCACTCTAAGCACCTTGGGGTATAAAAGTAAACCACTTCAGGGTCATCATTCGCTTGAGCCTGGACAACAGGTACTTGCACAAAACTAAATACTATTAAGAAAAACAATGCCATACACATTGTGAGTTTTTTGATCATGAACTTCCCAACTTTCTAGCTATTTTGTCTATCTTATTATAGTTTCATTTAGTTTGCTTGTCAAACAGTTCAAAGCATGTTGTTTTGTTTTTTAAAGTGGCGTGAATGTGCTATAATGTTTGTAGGTGATTTGATGGATGAACATATACTAAATTTGACCGAAGCTGTCATTGAGGAAATACAAAATAAGCAAGCCTATAAAGACTTAAAAAGGTACCACCAAAGAATAAGTGAAAACCCAGATGTCCAAGGGTTATCCGAAGCATTCACGAAAGCCAAGAACGATTACTTTGAAGCGAAAAAATACGGTGACCATCATCCGGATTTATTGCGCTATCAGAAGGCTTTTTCGGAAACGAAGGTGGCCATGTATCGGCATCCCGATGTTGCGGCCTTTAAAAAAGCGGAAACAGACGTTCAACGATTGCTTGATGAAGTGTCGGTTCGCCTTGCAGAAACGGTTTCACCACATGTGAAAGCAGCAACGACATATGGTATATTCAATAAAGGAGGATCATCATGCTCGAACGGGTAAGTGTCATTGTCTATTACAAAAGTCCTAAAATTTTAAAACAATTAAATAAGTTCGGTCATGTGACGTATTTTCATAAGAAAAGACGCTATGCGGTTTTATACATTAATTTAAAAGATGAAGATGAGGTCATAAGTACGTTATCGAAGTTTCGTCATGTTCGCAAGGTCGAGCGCTCTCAACTTGATCGCGAAGCGTATATAATTAATGAATTGTCAAGTGAAAATACTTGACAGATAAAACACACTGTGCTATCCTTGTATAGGAAATCATAAGGAGGTAATTAACATGGCTGTAAAATTACGTTTACAAAGACACGGAACGGTTAAACGTCCGTACTATCGTGTTGTCGCTGCAGATGCTAAGCAAAAGCGTGACGGTCGATATTTAGAAATTATCGGTTCATACGATCCGACGAACGATAGTGCCGTAACGCTTGATGAAGCACGTGCACTTGATTGGTTGTCAAGAGGTGCTCAACCAACTGCAACGGTAAAGAACATACTATCTAAAGCAGGAATTATTGCCAAACACAAGCAAAATAATAAGTAGAGGGTGAAACTCATGGCTGTTAATTATGAAAAAATGATTAAGGATCTTGTAACGCCATTAGTTGTGCATCCCGAAGACTTAGCTGTACAAAAACTATCGGATGACGGACAAGTGATTACGGTACACGTTTATGTACACCAGGATGATCTTGGGCGTGTCATTGGTAAAAACGGTCGCATTGCTAATGCAATTCGTACCATCGCGTATGCAAGCGCATCTCGAGAACACAAAAAAATTACGATTAACATCGAATCTTTTTAGGCCACTTTCGGTGGCTTTTTTTTATGGTTAATGGGGATTAGAATTTACAATAAGCCCAGTGTGATATACAATGAAATAGACACAGACATAAAAAGAGGTGTAAAGTGATGAATGCACTAAAAGTAAAAAATATTCGAAAAACATTTCGTTTGTCAAAAAAACAACGAAAAATTGAACAAACATCGATCAAGAAAAAAATTGCCGTCGATGATGTTTCTTTTGAAGCGAAACCGGGAGAAATCTTTGGGTTACTGGGGCCAAATGGCGCCGGTAAAACAACCGCACTCCGCTGCATTGCAACGTTGATTAAACCGGATGAAGGCGATATTATTGTGGGCGATTATTCAGCGCTTAAGGAAAGCACTGAAGTCCGTAAACGCATTGCTTTTTTAACAAATGAACTGAAGTTAGAAGATCACTTCACCCCAAACTATTTGTTTCAGTATTTTTCACGTCTTCATGGCATTGATGAAGCAACCATAAAAGCCCGTAGACAGCGTTTGTTTCAACGCTTTGGTATTGATAAATTTCAAGAAGTTAAAGTGGCTGACCTATCAACTGGGATGAAACAGAAAATTTCCATTGCCATTGCGTTAGTGCATGACCCAGATTTTATTGTTTTTGATGAACCAACGAATGGGTTAGACGTCATGACCGCAAAGACGGTCACGGATTATTTAGTTGAACTCCGAAATGAAGGCAAAACGATCATTTTATCGACCCACATTTTGCATGTTGTTGAGAAGTTGTGTGATCGTGTTGGCATTATCATTGAAGGCAAAATGAAAGCGTATGGGATACTAGAAGATGTTATTCAAACATCCAGTGATGGGACACTTGAAACCCTGTTCTTCGATTTGGTAAAAGAAGAGGCGGGTGAAGTTCATGGATAATATGTTGACGATATTTAAAAAGGAAATGTATCGTGTTTTAACAGATAGACGGTTAATTTTAACGATATTCATTATGCCTGGTCTTGCGATATTTGTGATGTATTCATTAATTGGAACATTGGTGCAAAATCAGGCAACGGCGGTTGAAGAGCATACCATTATTTTATATGAAGAAAATATGCCAGATGCGATAAGGCTTTATCTCGAACAGTTAAGTGATGAATCGAACGAACAGCGAATTCATATTGAGTTCCGTGACCAACGCGACTACGATGAGGAAACATTAAAAGCGTATGTTCGTGAAGGGGACATTGATATTGTTTTATTGTTTGAAGACGATTTTCATGAAAAGATTCTAAACTATACCGATGAAGAACCACCTACCTTAACTGTTTTTTACAATTACGGGAGGCAACAGTCGAGCTTTAGTTACAACAACATTATGCCTGTGATTGAGTATTACCGAAACACGTATCTAATTGAGCGTTTAGAAGATCCGGCTTATTATCAAGTGTTCAGTGTGCAGTACGTTGAGGGTATTGTTGATGAGCGTGTGCTGTCAGGTCAAATGATGGCGATGATGCTTCCGATGTTAATTGTAATCTTTTTGTTTGCTGGGGCGATGAGTATTGGTCCTGATTCAATTGCGGGTGAAAAGGAACGTGGCACGATTGCAACCTTACTGGTTACACCCATTAAGCGCCGTGAGATTGCCTTTGGTAAAGTATTAAGTTTAGGGATGCTGTCGTTTATTAGTGCGCTTTCTTCTTTTGTAGGTATTGCTTTAAGTTTGCCACGGTTAATGCAAATGGATGATAGTGGCGTGAGTTATGCGATATACACGATGACAGATTATGTGGTGATCTTTAGTATTCTGATTGCGACGGTGCTTGTTATTGTTGGACTTATTTCTGTGATTAGTGCGTTTGCGAAGACGATTAAAGAAGCGCAAATGTTTATTATGCCATTTTACTTTATTACGTTAATTATTGGGATTGTTACCTCGTTTGGTGCGGAACCTTCGCAATCGATGTGGGTTCATTTTATGCCGATCTACGGTGCGGTGAATTTACTTAGTGGGGTATTTACATTCCAATGGTTGATGATTAATTATGTGATTGTGCTTGTGAGCAGTGTTGTTTATACGATGATGTTTATTTATGCGTTAACGCTTATGTTTAACGATGAGAAAATTATGTTTCAAAAGTAATGCATGTCCGACGAAGTAATTGTACTTTTTAACGGAGACATTATAATAAAGTGTATCCTAATCATGCTAAAATCGATAATAAGAAACAAATGAGGTGAAACCATGGGCTATATTGCAATTGGAACCATTACTGGAACGCATGGCGTTAAAGGGAATCTTAAAGTAAAAACGGATTCGGACTTTAGGGAAATGCGTTATGAGAAAGGCAATACACTGTATATTTTATTTCAGGGGAAACAGGTGCCTGTCACGGTTGAAAGTTACTTTACAAAAGGCAAGGTGGATGTGGTAAAGTTTGAGCAACTCAATAACGTTGAAGTTGCGGAGATGTACCGCGGGTGTGAACTGCAAGTGGATGAAGACGATCGTCAGAGTTTAGAAGATGACGAGTATTATTTCTCTGATCTTGTTGGGCTTGAAGTGCACTCAGATACCTTTATTGGGGTTGTCAAAGAGGTACGTAGTTTTCCTCAAGGTGAAATGCTGATTGTTGAGCGTGAGGGAAAGAAGGATGCGCTTATTCCGTTTATTGATGAGTTTATCGTCTCGGTGGATGAGACAAAGATTATAATCCGTGAGATGGAAGGTCTTTTATGAGAATTGATGTGTTAACGTTGTTTCCCGATATGGTCAAACCAGTCATTCAGCAGTCCATTGTTGGCCGTGCTATGTATGAAGAAAAACTCACCATTAACGTCATTGATTTCCGTGATTACAGTGAGAATAAACACAGTAAAGTGGATGATTATCCTTTTGGTGGGGGGGCAGGTATGGTGTTGCGAGTTGAGCCGGTTGTGCGAGCTTTGCGCGCCATTGATGGCTATGAAAAAGCCCGCAAGATTATCATGACGCCACAAGGTGTGGTTCATCACCAAGAGCAAGCGAAGCGGTTATCAAACGAAGACCATCTCATCATTTTGTGTGGTCATTATGAAGGATTTGATGAGCGTATTCGTGATTACTTTGATGAAGAAATTTCGATTGGTGATTTTGTCTTAACGGGTGGTGAAGTTGCAGCCCTCGTGGTTATTGAAAGTGTGATTCGTCTTATTCCCGGTATTTTGAATAAAGACGCATCGCATGAAGAGGATTCGTTTAGCGATGGATTGCTTGAGTATCCTCAATACACAAGACCACGTGAATATGAAGGAAAACGCGTGCCGGATGTCTTATTATCGGGGCACCATCAAGCCATTGATGATTGGCGAAAAGAGCAAGCACTTAAGCGGACGAAAGTGCGCCGTAAAGATCTCTATGACCACTATATGAAAAAGCAAAAAAATGCCGGCAAATAGTTGCACGTTTTTGTTAAGTGTGGTATAATCATTGTCGCTGTTTAAAACAACGTGTTCCGCTGGCCATTAGGTTATGAACAGGTATTCGAAAAGGAGTGATTTCCATGTCTCAAAACCTAATCAGTGATTTGACAAGCGAACATTTAAAGCAAGACCTGCCTGTTTTCAATCCAGGAGATAACGTTAAAGTGTCTGTCCGTATTAAAGAGGGTAGCCGTGAACGTATCCAGGTCTTTGAAGGACTCGTTATTAAGCGCCAAGGTAGCGGGGTTTCTGAAACGTTTACTGTTCGTAAAATGTCATACGGTGTCGGTGTAGAAAGAACCTTCCCTGTGCATACTCCATCTATTGAGAGTATTCAGGTCATTCGTCGCGGAAAAGTCCGTCGTGCGAAACTGCATTATATCCGTGGTCGTTCAGCGAAACAATCAAGAATCAAAGAACGCCGTTAAAAAAGCCTTGTTTAAGGCTTTTTTTTATCTTGAAAAGCGTATAAACTGATTGAAAACATTTTCATTAGGTGCTATAATAATGAAAAGAAGAAGGTGGTATTTATGAGTAAAGCTACAATTTACGATGTAGCAGGTGCCGCAAGAGTATCCCTTGCGACCGTCTCTCGTGCAATCAATAACCCTGAGAAAGTTAAACCGGAAACACGTGAACGTGTGCTCCGTGTTATTGAAGAACTCGGGTATAAACCGAATGCGTTTGCGAAAGGTCTTGCAAGCCGTAAATCAACCACAGTTGCGGTGCTCGTTCCGGACATGAGCCGTGCTTCAATGGCGGAAATGATGAATGGGATTGCGGATATCGCACGCGTCTATAAATACTCGGTATTGCTTTATATTATGGATAGTGAAGAAGCGCCAGAAGAAGATATTTTAAAAGAAATTGTCGCGGCTCAAGTCGACGGTATTTTGTATTTGAATGATGAAATTACCGAAAAGCAATACACCTTTTTGATGAAAATTAAAAATGAGTACAAGATTCCAATTGTCTTAACCAATACGATTTACCCCGAAAGCGATGCGATACCAAGTGTCTCGATAGATTATGAACGCGCTGGGTATGAGATTACAAAGAAACTTATCGATGAAGGTAGACGCAATATTTACATGGTTTCGACCGTTCGCAAGTACATGGTGAATGACTTGAAAGAAGCTGGCTATTTACGTGCGATTCAAGAAGCGTCATTGACCCCTAAGATTATGCGTACATCGGGACGTATTTCGATTAATACAGAACACTTTAATGAGTACTTTAGAGAGCATAAAGTTGATGGTGTTGTTGCGGTACGTGATTCGATTGCGGTTTCGTTTATGAATGTTGCCCGTAAAAACCATGTGCATATTCCAGACGACATTAGTGTTGTTGGGATGCAAAATACAAAATATGCTTTACTCGCACGCCCACAATTAAGTTGTGTTGATGTACCAATCTATGATATTGGGGCAGTTGGTATGCGATTGCTTACAAAACTGATGAATGAAGAAGCGGTTGATGAGCCGCGTGTGATGTTAGATCACAGTCTTATTTTAAGAGATACAACACGTATATAAAAAACGATGCATAAGCGAAGTAATAAGGTCGGTAAGAATGAAGAGACTTAGTGGTTGGTGAAAACTAAGCTTATCCCTTGTGAATACACTTAGAAGTTGCTGCGTTAAAAGCGTAGCCGGTAGACCCGTTATCCGAAGAGCGCTAGATTAGAAATAAGGTGGTACCGCGGACATCATGTTCGTCCTTTGTATGCCACCTTTTTGTTTTATATTAAGGAGGAAAATTATGAATATTATCGAAGAATTAACCTACCGAGAATTGCTTTACGCATTAACCGATGATGCGTTAGAACAAAAATTAGAGAACGAAAAAGTTACCTTTTATCTAGGGGCTGACCCAAGTGCAGACAGTTTGCATATTGGGCATTTAGTGCCTTATATGGTCGCTAGACGGTTAGCGGCGCATGGGCATAAGCCAATTTTATTAATTGGTGGAGGAACGGGGTTGATTGGGGATCCGAGTGGTAAACGTGAAGAACGTCAATTACTTGATATGGAAACGGTTCAAAAGAACTGTCGCGGATTAGAAAATCAAGTGAATAAAATTATTCCAGGGGCAACCGTGGTGAATAATTACGATTGGCTAAAAGAATACAGCATGATTGATTTTTTGCGTACCATTGGAAAACACTTTGGGCTCAACGCCATGCTTGCTAAGGACAGTGTAAAAAGCCGTCTTGAAACCGGAATTAGTTTTACGGAGTTTACGTACCAAATCATTCAGTCTCTTGACTTTATGCATCTTTACCAAGACCATAATTGTACCGTCCAAATTGGTGGACAAGATCAATGGGGAAACATTACCGCAGGCCTTGAACTTATCCGAAAAACAGTCGGCCCTGAGGCGAAAGCCTATGGATTGGTTATTCCGTTACTGACAAAACACGATGGCACCAAGTTTGGAAAAACGGCGGGGGACACGGTATGGCTTGATCCTAAGCGTACAAGTCCATATGAGTTTTACCAATACTGGATTAATTTAGATGATCATGAAGCGATGATTCGTCTTAAACAGTTTACTGGTCTTTCAAAAGAAGCTATCGAATCGATTGAGAAACATATGGAAGAAAGCCCACATCTACGCCACGCGCAAAAGGCGCTCGCACAGGAAGTAACGACACTAGTTCATGGCGATTCAGCGCTAAAACAAGTTGAAAATATTACCAATGCGTTGTTTCATAATGATATAAAAAATCTTACTGAAGATGAAATTGACATGGGGTTTAAAGGGGTAAATAGTTACGCGGTTGATGACACGCTAACGCTTGTGGATGCACTTATTGAACTTAACCTTGCAAGCAGTAAGCGTGAAGCACGAACGTTTATTAAAAACAACGCCATTGCACTCAATGGGGAAAAAATACGCGATGAGGATTATGTTATTAATTCAAGCGAAGCACTCCATAATAAGTACACCATTGTCAAACGTGGTAAAAAACTCTATGGGGTTATTAAACACAAATAAAAAAGAACCAGTTCAACAAGTGAACTGGTTCTTTTTTTAGCACTCATTCGCGTGAGAATAACCGATTAAATAAAGTTCTTTGATGTGTTCATCTTGAAGCGAATAGAAAATGTTCTTGCCATCGCGACGGGTTTTCACAACATTTAAATCTCTTAGCAATTTAAGTTGGTGTGAAATAGACGATTGACTCATCTTAAGGGTTTCACAGATTTCTTGAACACAATACTCTGCCTCTGAAAGCAGTGCGATGATGCGCAGGCGTGTTCGATCGCTAAATATTTTAAAGAGACTAACGGTCTCTTCAATCGCTTTACGGTTTTCTTTCATAATTGTTTTGCCTTCCTTCCATAAATTAAACGCAATGCGTTAAATACTGCAATTAAGGTAATCCCTACATCCGCAAATATTGCCATCAACATCGTGGCTAATCCAAAACTTGCAAGCACTAAGAAGAGGAACTTAATGCCTAAACTTAATACGATGTTTTGATACACAATGCGTCGCGTCCGTGCGCTGATGGTGAATGCTTTATCAAGGGTTTGAATATCATCGTCCATGATGATGACATCAGCCACATCAATCGCGAGTTCAGATCCGTTACCCATGGCGACACCGATGTCAGCACTTTTAAGAAGTGGCGCATCATTAATTCCATCACCCACATACATTTTAGGCCCACGGCTTTTGATGTTTTCAAACTCATGAATTTTATCTTCTGGAAGCAAACTGTGTCTGAACTCGATGCCACCAACTTCATAAGCAACTTCACTAGCGGTATCTTTGTTGTCTCCAGTAAGCATGACGATGCGGTATTTTTTTAAGAGATGACGGATAACATCTTTAGCGGAATCTTTTATTTGATCTTTAATGACAATGCGTCCAATGTATTCGCCGTTTTTAGCAACAAAAACATTGCTTCCTGCGGTATCGCGTTTGTCTTTTACACGAATTTTATCACGTTCAAGCAACTTACGGCTACCAACTAAGATGGTGTCATCACCTTGAATTGCTTTTAAACCGTATCCAGGCATCTCTTCAACACTATCAAAACTATCGAGGGGTTTGTCGTATGCACGAACAACACTTTGTGCAATTGGGTGGTTTGAATACTGTTCGAGTGAGGCTGCAAGATGCAGTGTTTCTAAATTTGTGTAGCCATCAACAACAAAGTTCCCGTGCGTAAGTGTTCCAGTTTTATCAATCCCAATGACATCGATTTCATGCATCATATCCAGGAAGTTTGAGCCTTTAAATAAAATCCCGTGTTTTGCACTTGAACCAATACCAGCATAATAGGATAAAGGAATGGATAAAACAAGGGCACAAGGACAACTGATGACTAAAAATGTGGCGGCACGGAAGATGTATTCTTCCATGTTGGCGGGGTCTAAGTAACTTGGAATGGCAAACATAAACAAAGCAAGTATGGTGACAATTGGGGTGTAAAATTTTGCGAACCGTGTGATGAAATTTTCGGTACGCGATTTTTTATTGGTTGCGTTTTCGATAAGATCAATAATTTTTGCAATGGTTGATTCGCTGTATTCTTTTGCGGCACGCATTTCAATTACGTTTTCAACGTTGATGTTCCCGCTTAAGACAAAGTTTCCTTCGCGAACAGTAAGCGGTTTTGATTCACCCGTCAAAGCACTTGTGTTTAATGACGTTGACCCTTTGACGATGATCCCATCAACAGGAATCCGTTCGCCGTTCTTTACTAGGATGCGATCGTTTTTTTGAATTGAAAGTGGATCTTTAACGACCCAGTTATCGTTTTCATCTAAGACGTTCGCGTATTCGACGTGCAGATCAATTAAGGAACTAATCTCTTGTTTGGATTGATGCACGGCACGATGCTGCAGATGTTCACCAAGTGAATAAAAGATAATAACAAGCATGGCTTCATACGGTTTTTCAATAAACATCGCAGCCATCGTTGCAATAACCATCAGCATGTTTTCGTTGAATACGTCTTTGCGTTTTAAACCGTTAAAGGTTTTTATGATAATTTTATGGGCGATAAGTAAATATCCGACCCAATAAAATGGATTGGTACGCACCATGTCTAAATTGGTTTCTAAGAATCGCCCTAGAAAGAAAATAGCTAATCCCACAAAAATCAGCCAGTTCGACTTAATGAAGCCTTTGTGGACGATGAGATGGCGTTTTTCATAAGGGTAAACGACAACGCCATGTTCGATGCTGTTGACAATTTTTCTGATATCGTGAATGGCATTGTCGGTATAGTCGTCGGTGGCATCAATGATCATCGTTTGATTGGCAAAATTAAAGCTGGCTGAGTGTATATAAGGAAGCTCGGTAAGAGCTTTTTCAATTTTAGAGGCGCAAGAGGTACATATAAGATTTTGCATGATAACTTTTTTGATCATATTTACACCTTCTTTTCTCTTTCTATTTTATATGAATAGTGACTCATATGTCAAGGTTTTTAACAACTTCTAAATGGTTGCTAAAAGCATCCTTCCATGCTATTATTATGTAATCGGAGGTGTTGATATGGACTTTTTAAATTATGTTAAAGAACATCAACAGGAGTTAATTGAAACCACAAAAGCGTTGCTTAAAATCCCAAGTGTCTTGGATAGATATGACACAGAAAGCACAATGCCATTCGGTGAAGGGATTCAAAAAGCGCTTGAGTTTATGCTTGATCAAGGAAAAAACGATGGTTTTATTGTTAAAAATATTCAGAATTATGCGGCGCATATTGAACATGGAAATGGTGAGGATATTCTTGGTATTTTATGCCACTTAGATGTCGTTCCACCAGGTGATGGATGGACGCATCCTCCTTTTCAACCAGTTATTCGTGATGGAAAACTTTTTGCGCGCGGTGCCATGGATGATAAAGGACCAACGATGGCTGCGTATTTTGCCCTTAAGTTCTTAAAAGATTTAGACGTCACGTTTCATAAACGTGTACGTATTATTTTAGGCACGGATGAAGAAACGGCTTGGCGTGGCATTGATAAATACTTCAAATCGGAAGAGATGCCATCAATTGGGTTTGCCCCAGATGCCTCGTTCCCGCTTATTTACGGTGAAAAAGGAATGATTAATGCCGATTTAACTGGAACGTTTGCGGAAGATGAAATTGCTTCTTTCCGTTGTGGTGAGCGTTATAATGTTGTCCCAGATTACGCGGAATGTGAACTGAACGTCGATAAGAAAGCTGAATTTAAAACCTTTTGTGACTATTACAATTTTAAAGGAGAAATAAAAGGCGATAAATACATAATGCATGGGAAAAATGCGCATGCAATGCAGCCAAATTTAGGGGTTAACGCGGCCTACATTATGGCGAAGTTTTTAAATGAACAATTTGATAACCCATACATGAAATTTATTGAAAAGTTTTTATCGTTTGATGCAAACGGAGAAAAACTTGGTATTGATTATTATGATGAAGAAATGAAAGAGTTTACGATAAACGCTGGCATCTTTGAATACCACAAAGATCAAGTCACGATTGGCATTAACTGTCGTTATCCAAAAGGGTTTGACTTTGAACACTTCGAGAAACAAGTGAAAGCTGCGGTTAAGAAACATAAATTAAAATACAACTTAAAAAACAATGTTCCGATTCACTATGTTGATCCAAAGGAACCACTTATACAGCATTTAATGGATGCTTACCAAAAAATCACCAACGACAAGGATTCAAAACCGTTTACGATTGGTGGGGGAACGTATGCACGTGCATTAAATAAGGCTGTGGCTTTTGGTATGGCCATGCCAGGCAGAAAAGATACGGTACACCAGTTAGATGAACATATTTATATTGACGATTTTATTGAGGCAACTGCAATCTATATGGAAGCTATTTATGC
Organism: Candidatus Izemoplasma sp.; assembly: GCA_007131405.1. Classification (GTDB taxonomy): domain Bacteria; phylum Bacillota_I; class Bacilli_A; order Izemoplasmatales; family Izemoplasmataceae; genus SLQR01. The sequence goes on along the minus strand of SLQR01000016.1, from coordinate 21,307 downwards.
ATTAACACGAAGTCAGGATTGAATGAAAGCCTTTTCTATGATAAAATAACATGTTACTGGGGCATAAATAATAGGGGTGTTATTATGTACAGCGAAAAGACCGTGCTTCCCCTCATTACACAGATTAAGGCTATTTTCGAGCAGGAAATAGTCGATTTTGCGCTCATGGATTTAGAGGGAATCCGGTACAGTTACACCGATTTTTTGGTTGAAAATATGTTGACAGTGATGGGGACTGTTCAAGAGGTAATTTCAACCAAAAAGCACTACCAAACCATTCATGTGAAAGAGTATGCTGGCCTAGTATTTTATGATGGCAAAGCATCACTTTTAGTAGTTCTTTTTGACGATCCAACACGTTTAGAGGAAACATCATTCGATGATATATATCGTCGTCTTTTGGATGTTTCTTTTTTTAGCAATCATCTCGATATTTACTTTGAGCAAAACCAAGACCATGAGTACGGCATGTTAAATGTTGAACTCGATGGTCGAGTGCGTGTTATGAACCAATACGCACATGATATTTTTCACCAAAAAGTTGAACACATTAATGAACTTGAAAAAATAATTAAAGATTCACGAGCCTTTTTCATGAGTTACACCAATGCAATCGAGAAAAAAACGTCAGTCAACTTTTCGATCGATACGGTGTTTAATCAACGCTATCAAGTTAATTTGATGATCGACGAGCAACAACAACTCGTGCAACTTGTCTTTTCACTTCAACCAATTTCTTCGTTTTATAGTGGTATTTTAGATAGTTTAAACCATTTACGTCTTGGGGTTGTCCATTTTGAATTGTTATATAATGATAAAGGACTTGCCTACGATGCACGTGTACTTTACTCGAATGAACGCTATGGGAAGATGATGGAAATTGATATACGTGATCGAATAGGCAAGACGATTTACGATATTTACCCAGAATATCCGAAAGCACGCTTTCTACGCTATGCCCATGTCGCTGAAACGAACAGTAAAAATGCGTTTGATTATTATTCAAGGCGCATTGATAAGTACTTTCATATATACAGTTACTCACCCAAAAAAGGCGAGTTTGTCAACGTTTATTATGAAACAACTCAGTACCAACGGTTAAAAACCAAAGAACGCACCCAGTTAAAAAAAGTTCAGATGATGCTGAAACTTGCGGCGATGGGATTTTTTGAAATCAATGTTAAGGCCAAAACCATTGAAACCGATGATTACGTTAAGAATATTTTTGGTGTTAAGGAAATTGATTACGCGTTGTACCGAAAGCTCTTTAAAGAACGCCTTCATGAGGATGATCGCGATCGTATTTTTCGTGAAAACGCGAAACTGATGAATGGCGAAATCAATGAAGGATCGAGCGTTTTTAAAATGGTTCCTTCGAATAAAACTGATCCAATCTACATTGAGTATTACCTTCAATCCATTGAACACGATAACGAAAATCGACCGCATAAGATACTGGGTCTTTTACGCGATGTAACCAAAGAATATGAACGTAATAAGAAGATTGAAGACATTGCCCATCATGATTCATTAACAGGACTCCATAATCGACGTGATCTTGCCCGTCGTGTTGATCAGAATTTATTGCCATTGCCGGCGACACTTGCGTTCTTTGATTTGGATGGCTTAAAAAGCATTAATGATATTTATGGTCATTATGAAGGCGATAAATGCATACAGGCTTTTGCTGATTTGTTAAAAGATGTGTATCATGATTGTTATGTTGCCCGTGTTGGTGGCGATGAATTTGTTGTGGTGATGGGCTCAGATGTTCGCAACGTTAAAACGCGTGAAAATGTTTTACGTAAACGCCTGAGTAAAGAAGTGTCTATTGATTTACCAATGGGTGTTAGCATTGGCTATGCTAAACACAACCAAGAAGTTAACTACCGAAAAGCATTTGATTTAGCTGAAGATGAGATGTACCGAGAAAAACTTTTTGCTAGACCAAGGCGCAAGGAGTTAACGCTGGAATTGCTTATGCGTGTAGTGTTTCATCATGAACCCCGTCTTAAACCGCGCATTAAACGCATGCAAGCTTTAGCGGATGACTTTATGCGAGCACTTGGGTTTATTCGTGGAGAAGATATGCGTACGATGGAATCGATTGTGTATTATCACGCTGTGGGTCGTGTTCACGATTATACGCAGATGAATAAAACGAACAAAAACCATGAAAAGGACATGTATTACAAAGAACTCCATTTAGAAACCGCGTTCAAAATTCTTACGAATTTACTGAGTCGGGAAGATATTGCCAAAGCGGTTCTGTATCAAAATGAGTATTATAATGGTCAAGGTGAACCACACCAACTCAAAGGCGAAGAAATTCCTTACTACGCACGTCTTCTTGCTATTGTGAAGCGCTATGATCAACTCGCTAGATGCAGAGTCTATGGGAAAAACATCAGTTCAGAGGATGCGCTTAATGTCATTCAGAAAGAAACGCCAGAACGGTTTGACCCAACGATGGTAGAGATATTCGTAAAACTAATTAAAGAGAATTAAATAATAAGCCATAAAATAGTGTTTTTTACATTGTTATTATGGCTTTTTTTGGTATAATAGGAACGGTGATTTTATGCGTCTAAGAAATGTGAAACATGCAGAAAAAAAGATTAATAACTATCCTGAATACATTATTTCAATCAGTCGAAATGAACGGTATTTATTAAATAATGCGTTCAAAGATCGACAACCACTTGTCATTGAAATTGGATCAGGCAAAGGGCAATTTTGTCACACTTTAGCTAAGCAACATCCTGAGTGGAATGTGTTGGCTATTGAAAAATTTGATAGTGTCATTATTCGTGCGCTTGAAAAAGTCCTTGTTGAACCACTAAAGAATCTTTATCTTGTGCGTATGGATGCCGAACAGTTAGGTGATTGTTTGCATCCGCATTCAATTGACAAGATTTTTCTTAATTTTTCAGATCCGTGGCCAAAAGCACGCCATGAAAAAAGACGTTTAACGCATGCAAATTTTCTTGCGAAATATGAAAAGTTACTTGTTGAGAATGGTCGCATTGAGTTTAAGACAGATAACCGTATGCTGTTTGAGTACAGTTTAATGTCGATGAATGCATACGGCATGATTTTTCATGACATCTCACTTGACTTGCATAAAGATCCAGTTAAAGGTAATATAATGACTGAGTTTGAAGAGCGTTTTTCCAAACAAGGTCCAATATATAAAATAATCGCATCATTCTAGGAGGCAAAAAAATGAAACAGACTTACATTGATCTGGTAAACCTTCCAGGGGCACCAAGCTTTGAAAAGCATGTCAAAGCTTACATGAAAAAAGAGATTCAGAAGCACACACCGAAAATTATTGAAGATAAACTTGGTTCTATTTTTGGTGTATTAAATGAACAATCCGATGGACCACGTGTGATGATGGCTGGGCATATGGATGAAGTTGGTGGCATGGTCACAGGAATTACGAAAGAAGGCCTTGTGAAGATGATTCCACTTGGTGGGATGAAAGGCGATGTTTACCTTTCACAACACATGATTATTTACACCGATGATTTATCGGAAATTCCAGGGGTTACAGCGTCGAAGCCACCGCATTTATCCCGTGGTGAGAAAAACGATGCACCACTTAAATTTGATGATCTATTGCTTGATATTGGCGCAGATTCAAAAGAACATGCCGAAGAACTCGGTGTTAAGATTGGTCAGCAAGTTATCTCAAAAAATGACTATGTCGTGACAAAAGATGGGAAAAAATATATATCGAAAGCATGGGACAACCGTTTTGGTTGTGGCATGGCGCTTGAACTTTTAGAAGCGGTAAAAGACGAAAAACTTGAGTGTTCACTTTATGCGGGCGCAACGGTTCAAGAAGAAGTGGGATTACGTGGAGCAGCCACAGCAGCTGGCCTTGTAAAACCCGATATTTTCTTAGCGGTCGATGGTTCGCCGTGTGCGGATTCATTTGGTGGCGATGAAATTAGCGGAAAACTTGGTGAAGGATTCTTAGTGCGTTTTTATGACCCGAATGCAATTATGCATCGTGGGATGAAAGATTACATTGAAAAAATGGCAGAAAAGCATAACATTAAGTATCAATACTATCAATCAAAAGGTGGAACGGATGCCGCACGTATACAACTGGCGGATGACGGTGTAATTGTCGCGACCATTGGTATGCCAGCACGTTATATCCATTCCAATACCTCAATGATTCATGAAGAGGATTATCAAGCAGTTAAACAGATGTTAATCGAACTGGTTAAATCGTTTAACAACGAAACGTACGAACAGATTCGTTCGAACGTGTAACACCTAAAATTTATCCAAAATATGGGACCCTTAGTGGCCTAAAATTAAAGGAGATAGATTATTATGAGAGACAAAAAAGTATTAGAAATGACGACACTAGCAATTTTCATCGCAGTGATATTCGTCATGGGATTAATTCCCTTTGTTGGGTTTATCCCAATCTTTGGTACAACCGTAACAACACTCCATGTTCCAGTTATTATTGGGGCAATTTATGGAGGTAGACGCTTTGGAGGGCCGAAATTTGGTTTATTGCTCGGATTATCATTTGGTGTGATATCATTTCTCCGATCATTTTTACCATTCTTTCCACTTGATGCGTTGTTTCAAAACCCAGTCATTGCGATTTTACCACGCATGATTTTTGGGTTTGCTAGTTGGTACATTTACGTTGGAATCACCAAACTGATTTCTGAAGTGAAAATAGCTTTACCAATTGTTTTCATTTTAGGAACACTTGTACACACAGTGCTTGTTTTAAGTGTTGCGTTACTGATGTTAGGTTTCTACCGTGAGTTCTTAGGTGAACTTGCCAACTTCTTGATTATTATATTACCAGTTAATGGGACCTTTGAAGTAATCGTTGCGGCCCTGATTGGTTCAGGCGTTATGGTTCGTTTACTCAAGTACGATGAAACACAAGCATTACAGAATGATTAATTTATTGGAGTGATTTGATGCAACTCTTTATTGACATAGGCAACTCAAACATTGTGATTGCTAAAGGTGAGGATACCATTAATGAAACGTATCGCTACACCACCGATCCAACAAAATCTGGCGATGAGTACTATGCCATGCTTAAACATCTTTGTGAGGGTGTTGAGCGTGTTGTGATTGCCAGTGTTGTTCCACAAGTTAATACCGCTTTTAAAACATTCTTAAAGCGTTACTTCGACTTAATCCCCATCTTTGTAGGGCCGGGGGTAAAAACCGGCGTTAAAATTAAAACCGATAACCCAAAAGAAGTGGGGGCGGATTTAGTTGCTAGTGCGGCGGGTGCGATTACCGAATATGGTGACGACAGTATTGTTGTTGACATGGGCACTGCGACGACCATTAGTTATGTTGAAAGCAAAGAATTAAAAGGGGTGGCCATTACAATTGGTCTTGATTCATCACGGGATTGTCTTGTGTCAAAAGCATCAAAGCTTTTGCAATTTGAGTTTGAAACACCAAAAAGTGTGTTGGGAACCAACACTGTTGATGCTTTAAATGCGGGATTACTTTTTGGGCATGCCTTTCAAATTATAGGCATGGTTCGAAACATTCAAAATACTTTTGAGAATCCAACCGCCAAGGTCATCATTACAGGTGGCGCAAGCAAACTCATTCGTGATGTATTGCCCGCGGATTTCATTTACGATGAACACTTAGTATTAAAAGGATTAATTGCCATATCAAAACGTAACGAAAACGCGTAATCATGCGTTGACAAACGGCACTTTAATACATATAATATAACAATAACAGTTATAAGGAGTGTAAGTATGCTATTTGATAAAGTAAAAACCATTATTGCAGATGAACTTGGCATTGAAGAAGAGAGTATTAACCTTGATTCAAACTTAACGGATGATTTGGGCGCCGATTCTTTAGACGCTGTGGAATTAATTATGGCGATTGAAGAGGAATTCGATGTTGAAATTGACGACAGTTCTGCTCAAAAGATCAAAACCGTCCAAGACATCGTTGATTATCTCGAAAGCATTGCTTAAGAAACAAAACGACAAAAAATAATACCCAATTTCGATTGGGTATTTTTTTTCTTTTGACGTGCAATATGATACAATTAATTTAGACTTTAAGAAAAGAGGACTTAGGATGAAAAAACTACTTTTAATTGATGGATCGAACGTGATGTTTCGTGCCTATTACGCCACAGCTTATTCAGGCAATTTGATGCAAAACTCAAAAGGTGAATACACGAATGCAGTCTTTGGTTTAGCCAACATGATGAACTCGGTTCTAACGGAAGAATTTTCGCATGTACTTGTTGCTTTTGACAAAGGAAAAGAAACGTTCCGTCACAAAGATTACGCGGAATACAAAGCGAAGCGTACAGCGATGCCAGAAGAGTTCCGCAGTCAGTTACCATACATCCGTGAAATTATCGAGCGATTAGGCTTTTTTCAGTATGAACGCGAAGACGTAGAAGCCGATGACATCATCGGAACCATTGCGACTCGGTACTATGACGATTTTGATGAAATTGAAATCATCTCAAACGACAAAGACCTCTTTCAACTCTTAAACGATAAAACCACCATTCGTCTATCAAAACGTGGCGTAAAACCGGAAGAAAGTTACACCATTGAATCGCTTAAACGCGAGATGAATATTGAACCTCATCAGATTCCTGATTTAAAAGGCTTGATGGGTGATAGTTCAGATAATTTACCAGGCATTCCTGGTGTTGGTGAAAAAACAGCGCTTAAATTGCTGCATGAATATGGAAAATTAGAAACATTACTTCAAAACCAAAATGAACTTAAAGGCAAACTCAAAGAGCGTGTACAAGAAAACGCATCAACGGCTGAGATGTGTAAGCACTTAGCCACCATCATGACAGATGCTGAACTCCCCATAAGTGTTGATGATCTTGCCTATACAGGATACAAAGTCGATGATTTAGTTGAATTTTACCAACGCATGGAATTTCATTCGTTGATTAAACGGTTGGATACCCCTGCAGAGGAGAAAGCCGATATAACAATTCAAGAAATTAACGAGGAAAAAGCTTTAAAGAACACCTTTGCCAAGAAGAATTTTCTTTACTTAGAAGCCTTTGGCTATAATTACCATTTAGCGCAGAAACTTGGCTTTGCTTGGATTAATGATAAAGGCGCTTTTTACATGGATTACGAAACCGCTATACAGTCAAACGAGTTTAAAGCATTTTTGCAAAGTACTGAGTACCGTAAATCAACCTTTGATCTTAAACGCATGAAAGTCTGTTTAATGCAAGATGGGCTTGATATTGATGGCGTTGATTTTGATCTTTTGCTTGCGGCTTACGTGCTAAACCCGTCTAATACCAAAGAAGACTTTAAAGTCATTGTGCAAAACTTCGATTACCATGATGTGCCTTATGAAGAAGAAATATATGGAAAAGGGTCAAAAGCGGAAGTGCCAAACCACGATGTTATTGTGGATTACACCATGAAAAAAGTGATGGCCATTCAAGCGCTTGAGGACACGTTAAAAAAACTGATCAAATCTCAAGATCAAGAGCATTTACTTTATGACGTAGAACTTCCCTTGACAAGCACACTTGCTACGATGGAATTTGAAGGCATTCGAATCGATCAAGAAGCGTTAAAAGCGTTTGATGAAACGTTGGATAAACGCATTGATGAAGAAACGCAGAAAATCTATGATTTAGCTGGGCAAACGTTTAATATATCGAGTCCGAAACAGCTCGGGGTGGTCTTGTTTGAAGACTTAAAACTCCCGAGTTATAAACGATCAAAAACTGGGTATTCAACAAACATTGATGTGTTAAATAAACTTAAAGGCAAACACCCAATTATTGATCCGATTATCCACTACCGTTCCTTAACAAAACTTCAATCGACCTATGTTAAAGGGTTAAGCGAAGCAATGCATGACGATGGAAAAATACACACGATATACAAACAAGCGTTTACGCAAACGGGACGTTTATCAAGCATTGAACCCAACTTACAAAACATTCCTATCCGCACCGAGCTCGGTCGTCATATCCGAAAAGTCTTTATCCCAGAAGCTAACGATGTTTTAGTGGCAGCAGACTATTCTCAAGTCGAACTGCGTGTGCTTGCGCATATGGCGAACGAAAAACAACTGATTAAAGCCTTTGATAATGATGAAGATATTCATACGATTACAGGACAAGAAATATTTGAAAAAGAAACGATTGGCGCAAAAGAACGTCGCATCGCAAAAGCGGTGAACTTTGGCATTATTTATGGACAGAGCCCATGGGGCTTAGCTGATGATTTAGGGATTAGTATGGATGACGCTAAGACGTTTATTGATCGCTATTTCCGTCGTTTTCCAGGGATTGCAAAGTTCATGGATAAAGTCATCGATCAAGCAAAAACTGATGGCTTTGTGACGACGATTTTGAACCGTCGCCGTTACATTCCAGAGATGGAAAGTCGTATATTTGCTCAAAAAGAATTTGGTAAACGCACAGCCATGAATGCACCAATTCAAGGAAGTGCAGCGGATTTAATCAAACTTGCGATGGTGAAACTCGATCAAACAATGAAGGCAAAAAAATTCAAAAGCAAACTGATTTTGCAAATCCATGATGAACTCGTTATTAATGTGAACAAAGCAGAACTTGACACCATGAAATCACTTGTTAAAGAGGTGATGGAAGGGGCTTACGAACTCAAAGTACCACTTCGCATCAGTCTTGCGGAAGGAGACAATCTTAATGACGCCAAGTAGATTGTATACCCGCAAACAAGAACGCATTATGGTCAAAAGCTTTGGGGTGAATTTTTCTTTGGTTGTGATTAAGATTATATCGGGATTTTTATTTCGAAGCAGCGCTCTCATTGCCGATGGGATTCATTCACTAAGTGATCTTTTAAGTGATGTTTTTGTAATATTTGGTATTCGACACAGCGCGAAGCCTGCGGATGAAGAACATCCATTCGGTCATGGTAAATTTGAGTATGTGCTAAGCATCTTTTTAGGGGTTAGTATTCTTTTTGTCGCTTACCAACTCGTTCGACCAGTCGTCATGAATTTCCATACTGTCCCGACCGTTCCAAGGCTTTACGGTTTAGTCGTAGTGGTTTTTGTGATCGTAACTAAAATGCTTTTATCGCGGTATTTAATTGACCGAGGCAAACACCTTGAATCTTCCGTTATTTTAGCAAGTGGGAAAGAATCATTAATGGATGTTGTAAGTTCGACGGTTGTCTTTGTAGGGATTCTTGCAGCGGTTGTAGGCGATTATCTAGGGATTACGTGGTTTGTCTATGGTGACCGCATTGCATCACTAATTATTGCTTTGTTTATCATTAAGGTCGCGATTGAGATTTTAGTGGACGCCATCCAATCAATTTTAGGAAAAAGTGCCAAAACCGAAATACTTGATGAGACTAAAGCTCGAGCCCTTGCAATTAAGGGCGTTCAAGCTGTCGACAATTTAACCATGATTGTTTATGGCCATTATTACCAAGTCATGATTGATATTCGTGTGAATGGATCGATGACTGTCACAGAAGGTCATGACATAGCAAGTGACGTTAAAGAGGCATTACTTGAAGATAAAAAAATAGTGCATGTTCTAGTGCACGTAAATCCGGAGGGTGAATGATGAGTTTATGTTTAGAGCGAAAAAGCATCCGAAAGTTTACCGATGAAACTGTACCAGAAGCGATGATTGAAGCGTTATTAAAAAGTGCGATGCAAGCGCCATCTGCACGCAACCAACAACCATGGGAATTCATCGTGATTAAAAACCGTGAGATTCTAAATAAACTTAGTGAAGTTTCCGGTGGCGCAAAGCCACTTGCAAGTGCTTCACTTGGGATTTTAACCGTCATGCGTTCCGATGTAAGTGCTCCGCATATGCGTCCTCAAGATATGGGTGCAGCAACCCAAAATATTTTACTTGAGGCGACTAACCAAGGGCTTGGGGCTGTATGGATTGGGGTTTACCCACTTGAAGATCGTCTTAAAGCGGTAAAAACCATCGTTGAAATGAAACATGATTTAACGCCATTTTGTTTGATTGCCATCGGTTACCCTGATCAAGACACCACGGTCACGAACTACCGTTATGACGCATCACGCGTCAAGGTGATTGAGTAATGCCAGAACTTCCAGAAGTGGAGACGGTACGGAAAACACTTACCCAAATGATTTTAGGGAAAACGATTGATCATGTTGAGGTGTATTATTTACCGATGATTTCTCCGCATTCACTGGAATCGTTCAAAAATAAACTGCATCACGCAACGCTTGATGCGATTGACCGCATTGGAAAATATTTAATTTTTCGGTTTGACACCATTAATTTAATGGTGCATTTACGTATGGAAGGTAAATTCTTTTTAAAGCCAAGTGATGCACCAAGGACGAACCATGAGCATATTATTTATCATTTTACGGATGGCACAAGTTTGCGGTATGATGATGTTCGTAAATTTGGGACACATGGCTTAAAACATGATAAAGAATTACACACCACGTTGCCAATTAGTAAGTTAGGATATGAACCATCGGACTCCCGGCTTACCAAGCATGTGCTAAAAGAAAAACTAAAAACAGATCGCGCGATAAAAACCGCTTTGCTTGATCAAACGGTTATTTTAGGTTTAGGAAATATTTATGTTGATGAGGTGCTTTTTTGTGCTAAAATAAACCCGACACGAAAAGCACGACGTACGTCACTTGCTAAATGTGAGACACTTATTGAGTGCAGTCGTCAAGTTATTGATAAAGCCATCACACTCGGGGGTTCATCAATTCGTTCATATACCGATAGTCTTGGGGTGACGGGTCGTTTTCAGAACGAACTTAAAGTGCATCTAAAGGCCGATGAACTGTGCGAACTATGTCAAACACCGATTCGTAAAATAAAAGTGAATGGACGCGGAACCTATTACTGTCCAACGTGTCAAAAACGCTAGAAAGTAGGGGGTACTATGACGAAAGTCATCGGATTAACTGGGGGTATTGCGACTGGGAAATCAACCGTCTCAAAAATGTTTAAAAACCACGGAACACCAGTCATTGATGCTGACCACATAGCAAAGTCTTTGCTTGTTCGAGGCAGCGAGGCTTACAAAGAACTCGTGGAGCAATTTGGTGAAAAGATTTTAGCGACAGATAATTCAATTAACCGCAATACACTAGCAAAAATGATTTTTAACAATGAAACCATCCGTAAACAAGTGAATGCCATCATTCATCCACGTGTTATTCGTATTATTAATACCGAAATTGAACATTATAAAAATCTTAATGCGGATGCAATTGTCGTTGATGTTCCGCTTTTGTTTGAAAGTGGCTTTTACAAACAAATGGATGTGACTGTCCTTGTTTATGCTCGCCAAAAAGACCAAATAGAACGGCTTGTGATTCGGGATAAAATTGACATTGATTACGCCAAACAAAAAATTAAAGCGCAATTTTCATTAAGCAAAAAACGCGAGATGGCAGACCATGTTATCGATAATTCAAAAAGCATTCTTGATACCAAAAAGGCTTTTCAGCGCCTTATGAAAAAGTTAGAGCTTGAGTAAAGGGAGTAGACTATGAACCCAAACCATCAGTTTAAAGTTGTTAGCTATCGAACGCTCGACCATGACCACCGTCATGTGTTGAGCCTTTTGTACTTGCCAATCATTGGAACTGAAGCATTCGGGTTGTACCAAACCCTTTACGCATTAATTGAACGTTCCCATTTACGATCACCACAATACCCACATGCGTTTTTATATGATGTGCTGAATGTAAATGGCAAACAATTTCTCGATGCGCGCCAAAAACTTGAGGCATGCGGTTTGCTTGAAAGCTACCAACAAGAAGACGATTATTTGTATGAACTTTTTTTGCCACTGCATGCGGATCTATTTATTAAAGACTCACCATTTGCGCCGTATTTATTGAAGCAAATCGGCCAACAACGGTTTGATGATTTAATTGAACACTTTAAAATCAAACGTCCGCAACTCGCAAATTACGACATGATTTCTGTGACCTTTGATGAGATCTTTACCCCTGCATACGATAAAATCACCACCCGCAGCACGTATGTCGCACCAAAACGTAAAGATGTAACCATTAATCACAGTTTTAGTGTGGAGTTACTGCTTGATAGTTTACCCAATCATTTAACTCATCCGACGACAAAAACCAAACGGGTAAAAGAGCGTTTATCGCAAATGGCGTATATCTATGCCCTTGATGAAGAGCATATGCATCAACTTATTTTGTCGTCTCTCAATCCAGATACTTCCATTAACTTTGCTGAACTCATTAAGCAGTGTCAAAAAGAGTATCAAGAAAAGCCGAAGAATCAATACACACGTAAAACGTCTGGGTACGACCTTGATTACTTTAAAGCGACGCACCCTAAAAACATTGTTGAAGATTTAACCGGCATGCATGTCCCCGCCGCAGACTTAAAAATTATCGAGCGCATTTTAGCGGAATCAGAAATGAAACTAGAAGTCATTAATGTTTTGGTTGCGTATGTCTTAAAAGAACTCGATAATCAATTTCCTGTCTTTAACTATTTTGAAAAAGTAATTGCCGAGTGGAAACGCTCATCGATTGATTCCGCTGAGGATGCGATTGAACACATAAAAAAACGCAAACAAAAACGAACCGAACGCAAAAAACAGACAACGTATCGCAAACAAAAAACGCTGCCTAAAGATGTTGAGGTTGATTGGTTCGATGATTACTTAAAAGAAAAGCAGGAGGAATAAATCATGGAAAAATATCCATTTAAAGCATCCCCCGATCTTGTCGATGAAATCATCGAAGAGTTATCGGAAAACCCATCGTTAAAACGTTTTTTTATCGATCATGATATTGACCATGATACCATCGAGAATCATCTCAACGATTTGATGACGTATAACGCCGAACACCCACGTTGTTTAGACTGTGAAGGTTTAGAGGCATGTACCCAAGATTTACTTGGTTATCAACCGAAGTTAGAATACATTAACGGTCGTATTCAACTCGGATATCAAACATGCAACTATCTTAAACACCATGAGAAACAACAAAACATCACCAAACGTGTTCAGTCCTTATATATGCCACAGATGATTTTGAAAGCACGCTTAGAAGATTTTCATATGAAATCGGAATCAAGAAAGTCTTTATACAAAGATATTATGGCCTTGATGAATCGTGTAAAACTCAAAGAAAAAACAAAAGGGCTCTATTTATGTGGCCGCTACCAAATCGGAAAAACATATACTTTAGCCGCCATGGCTAACTACTTTGCCAATCTTGGAAAAACCGTTGTTATTGGGTATTTTCCAGATATGGTTCGTGAAATTAAATCGTCTATTCAAACAGGAAACTTAGAACAAATCATTGAAAACTTAAAGACGGTTGATGTGTTAATGCTCGATGACATTGGGGGCGAATCGCCATCATCTTGGGTTCGTGATGAAGTACTAGGCCCAATCTTGCAACACCGTTTGCTTGATCAAAAACTAACGTTTTTCTCATCAAACATACCGTTAAAGGAACTAGGTAAGTACATGACCGCAAGCGACCAACGCGCGGATCAAATTAAAGCGTTTCGTATCATTGAACGTATAACTGCCCTAGCCGATGAAGTTATGATGTAAAAAGGAGTGCAAAAATGCACTCCTTTTTATGGGATTTTATTCATGGGGAGAGGTCGATAAATTGGTGGCTTTATAACCTAATGATTTGATGGCATCAATAAGTGCGGATGCTTCAATCTTAGCATCATCAAACACAATATGTGCGAACTGGCGTTCAATCGTGATGTCAACATCTTGTGCTCCTGCTAGCCTTAAGGCTTGTTCGATGCGGGACATGCAACCACCACAATGCATGCCTTCAATTTTTGTGTTCATAACCATCTTAGCCATTGTCGTCATCGCTATAAAGTTCATTTAATATTGCGTCGCGAATCGATTCAAGCAATTCAAGTCGTTCTTCATCGTTTAATCCCTCAAGGTCATGCTCGATTAAACGGTCAATCATTTGAAGATCCATCCAGTCGCGCGTTTCGTCTTGTTCCATCATGTAGTTACGGGAATAATCATTTGAGACCGTACGCTCATGACACGATCCCCAGTTTCCTGGATGCATTCTGCCTACCCAAGTGGCTTGGTCGGTGCGATGAGCAAAAAGTGTTTGCCCAGCAATGAGTGCCCCAGATAGAATGAGAATAAATATAATTAATTTTTTCATTGTTTTCCCTCCTTTGATACCTTTACTATATAAGGTAATTGTGAAGGAAATATGAAGCGGTTTTATTTGACAAATGCCACGCTTTTCATTATGATAGAGATAACAATGAAGAAGAGGACATGATGGTTTTCATGCAAAGCGAGGTAGGATAGTGAGAGCTACCATAAGAAAACTGTTACTCCCTCAGAGTTGGCCTCGAAAGAGTGTCCCGCGACTAGGCGTTATTAGTGAGTGCTGGCTAGACCAGAACTAAGGTGGTACCGCGGAATTATTTCGTCCTTTCTATGAGGGGCGATTTTTTTATTTATATGCACAATTGAGGTGAGACGATGCTTAAAAAACCCGTAACAGTAAAAGCGTTACAAGCGCACATTAAAAACGTTGATTTTCAACCAGATAAAAAACACGAAGTGGTGTTGAAACTGTTTGAAGAGGTAGGCGAATTGAGTGTAGAAATGCGCAAAGAACATCAAGAAGGATTAACAAAACCGATTCAACAAAACATAAAATATGAACTCTATGATGTGCTCCATTATGTGACACATATTGCAAATATTTATGGCATTGATTTAGAAGAAGCCATCTTAGAAAAAGATGACATTAACGCTAAGCGTTATAATGACCGAGGAGGGTTGAAAAATGATTAATATTACCTTTAAAGACGGCAACCAAAAAACGTTTGACCAAGGTGTGACCGTCGAAGCGATTGCCAAATCAATCAGTTCAAGTTTAAAGAAAAACAGCGTAGCTGGGTATGTCAACGAAGAACTGTATGACTTAAACCGACCAATCGAAGTGGATGCAGAAGTTGAGATAATTACCAAAGACGATGATAAAGCGATTGAAGTCCTAAACCATTCAACGGCTCACTTAATGGCGCAGGCAGTGAAACGCTTATACCCAGATGCTAAATTTGGTGTCGGACCGGCGATTAAAGATGGTTTTTACTATGACATTGCGACCGATCATAAAATCTCCGAAGAGGATTTACCAAAAATCGAACAAGAAATGCGTCGCATCATCAAAGAACAAACGAATATGGAGCGTGAAGAACTTTCAAAAGAAGAAGCACTTGAGCGGTTCAAAGACGACCCGTATAAAATTGAACTTATCAATGATTTAGATGATGGCGAAATTATCTCAATCTACACACAAGGTGAATTTGTGGATTTATGTCGTGGTGGCCACGTTGGAAACACACGACACATTAAACATTTTAAACTCTTAAGTGTGGCCGGGGCTTATTGGCGCGGTGATTCTGACCGTGACATGCTCCAACGTATCTACGGAACAAGTTGGTTCACGAAAGATGCGTTAGACAACCACCTTGAAATATTAAAAGAGCGTAAAGAACGAGATCACCGTAAACTCGGAAAACAATTGCGCATTTTTGATATTTATAAAGAAGCTGGACAAGGACTTGCGTTTTGGTTACCAAACGGATACACGATTCGTCGTGCGCTTGAAGATTATGTCTATAAACTTGAGCGTAAAGCTGGTTATCAACATATTTCAACTCCAGTCCTTGGGTCAAAATCACTCTATCAAATTAGTGGACACTGGGATCACTACCGCGACAACATGTTCCCGGTGATGAAACAAGACGATGAAGAATTTGTGCTCCGTCCAATGAGTTGTCCGCATCACATGCTTGTTTACCGATCTGAATTACGCAGTTATCGTGATTTACCTATCCGCTACGCAGAAATAGTCACGCAACATCGCTATGAAGCAAGTGGGTCGTTATCCGGTCTTGAACGTGTTCGTGCGATGACACTCACGGATTCACATATTTTTGTGCGCAAAGATCAAATCAAGCAAGAAGTCCTTGCGGCCTACAATCTAATCTTACAAGCCATTAAGGATTTAGGGTTAGACATTGACTACATTGAACTGGCGCTTCGCGACAGTGAAAAAGGTAAATTCCATCCAAACGATGCACTTTGGGATGAAGCGGAAGCGCTGCTTAAAGAACTCCTTGATGAAGAAGGCATTGAGCACACAGTAATGACGGGTGAAGCGGCTTTTTATGGACCGAAAATTGACATTCAAGTCCGTACCGCCATGGACCATGTTATTACGATGAGCACGGTCCAACTTGATTTCTTACTGCCAGAACGTTTTGATTTAACGTACATTGGCCAAGATGGTGAAAAGCACCGTCCGGTCGTTATTCACCGTGGTCTTATTTCAACATGGGAACGCCTGATGAGTATTTTACTTGAACAATATAAAGGCGCATTTCCAACCTGGTTGGCGCCAACGCAAATTAAACTCATCCCTGTCAATAATGAAGCACATGGCGAATACGCAAAACTCTTGCAAGACCGTTTTATTGATGAAGATTTCCGTAGTGAAACGGATATACGTGAAGAGAAACTCGGCTACAAAATTCGCGAAACACAAACACAAAAAATTCCTTACGCGCTTGTCCTAGGAGATCATGAAGTTGAAAACCAAACCGTTACGTACCGTAAGTATGGTCAAAAAGAACAAGTCACCGTTCCACTTGAAGAATTTATTCGTCTTATTCGCAAGGATATTCGTGAAAAATCACTATCAAACAACTAACCAGTTAAACTATGGCTATAACGTTAAAAATTGTGTATACTATAATGGAAAATAAAATGGGGGATGATTATGTTAAGGCGATTACTTGTTGGCGTTGAAGAAAATGAAATGGCTGAACAACTGGCTCAGATTCTTGGAAATGCCTTGCTTTATATTGCGATTTTAGCTGTTTTTATCGTTTTGTTGTTGGTTGTTGCTTCAAAGCTCTTTAAAGAAGAATTAGAATTTGTGCAATATTTAACCACGAGTTCGATGCTTTTTAGCGCAGGGATTGCTGTTTATATGATTATTGTTATGGTCGTTTATACTTCAGTAGAAAAGGGCAGTTTAAGCGCCGATGAACCCTTTAGGTTGTATGTTACTATTTTTGCTGTGGCGTTTCCTTTGTTGATCGGCCCAGCACTCTTTTTCGTTCGAGATACATTTATGTTTTTTACCCAACGGTTCATTGTGGCATTTATGTATGCGTTTATTGTATCAATCCTTTATATCTTTGCGACAGTATAAAGTTCAAACATCCATAAAAAACCCAAAACCACAACCTGGTTTTGGGTTTTTATATGCAATCGAATGGTTATTTCTTTATTTTCAAAGACTGAATAAAGGTTGAATCTGGATCAATAAAGATGGTTTTTTGTGCTTTGTAAGTGACAAAGCAACTGCGTTTTCCAGGTATTTTTTTGATGTGTTTGACCTCGGTATAATCAACGGGCACACTTGATGCGTGTCGCATTTTAGAAAAATAGCTTGCAAGGTGTGCTGCGGTGCGTATTGTGGTTTCGTCAAGGGGAAAGCCTTGTTTGACAACCACGTGACTTCCTGGAGCGTTTTGAACGTGAAACCAGACATGGAAGTGTTCGGCGAGTTTATGGGTAATTTGTTCGTTTTGGACGTTGTTTTTTCCAACGAGAATCTCAATACCTAACGCATCAAGATACGTGGTTTGGTTTGTTTTTTTGCGTTTGCCTTTTTTGGGTTTTGTTTTTAAGTATTTTTGTTCGATGAGTTCGTCACGAACCTCTTCTAAGTCTTGAAGGTTGGCGTGTTCAATTTGGGCTTCAAGAAGTAAGAAGTAGTCGAGTTCTTCTTTGGCTTTTTTGATTTGACGCTTGATATAGGGGATGCTCTTTTTTAGCTTTTTATAGGTCTTAAAGTACTTTTCACTGTTTTGAGCAGGCGTCTTGTTTGGGTCAAGAGGAATGGTGATGTCTTCATGGGTGTAGTAATTCTCACACGTAAGGTGACGGTCACCTTTTTGAATGGTGTGTTGGTAGCTTAAGATAAGTTCACCAAAGAGACGCTGTTGTTCAAGTGTACCCGATTTGTCGAGGTCTTTGGCAAGGTTTTCTTGTTTATGTTTTAAGCGCTCGATTTGACGGCGGATAAATTGCGTTAAGTCTTTGGCTTTTTGTTTGCGTTTATCGTGTTGGTCGCGTTCGAAGAAGAACGCATCAAATAAAGCTTGAGGCGATTCATAATGGGTGCGCGTGCCTTCAAGATGGGATAAATGCATAAAACTGTAATACGCTTTATCCGCTTCCACGCGTTCGTAATGCGTTTCATGAACCAGAGAGTTAAAGGTGTCTAAAGGCTCTTGACCCGCTTTTAAACGGTGTTGGTATTCACGGATAAATTGTGGGCTGATGCCACTAAAGGTATCGAGAAATTCCTTACGTGTTTTTGGGCGTGTTTCGGTGAAGGCGCGTTGTACGGCACCATAATCAAACGGGTTTATGCGCGTATCGGTTGGGTAGGTATAGACGGCACTTGGGACAATGGTACGTTCGGTTTGATCAAACGGGCCTGTGTGTTTCATGGCATCAAGGATTTTTTTATTTTCATCGGCGACAATGATGTTTGCGTCTTTACCAAGGGCTTCAAAAATCAAATATTTATCGGTTAAATCGCCGAGTTCATTGGTGGATTTTAAGGTGAAGGTGACGATACGGTCATTGCCGTGTTGGGTGATGTCTTGGATGATTGAGCCTTCAATGTGTTTACGCAAAAACATGCAGAACATCGGTGGATGGTCTGGCTTTTCGTAAGTGTTTTCGGTACGGTGCAAACGGGTGTAACGTGGCGATGTACTCATTAAAAAAGCGCTTTGTTTTTGCTTGCGCACCTGAAAGAGTAAATCGTAAGTGGACAACTGATAAATTTTTGTGATTCGGTGTCCGATTAGTGCGTTTTTTAAGTCGCGTGTTACGTGATGTAACATTAATCCATCAAAACTCATAATTATCACCATAGCCATTATAGCATATTGAATTAAAAAAACATTATTTTGCTTACATTATCTGCTTAAAAGTGTTATTATAGGATAAATAAAGTCTTATCTTAGGAGGGACGATATATGAAGCTAAATGAACGTGGCTTGCTGATTGTACTCAGCGGTCCCTCGGGGGTCGGAAAAGGTACGGTGCGTAAGGCTCTTTTTGAACTGGAAGGTCATGATCTTGTCTATTCTACATCGATGACAACACGTCCCCCACGTGAGGGTGAAATTGATGGTGTGGATTACTATTTCGTCACGAAAGAAGCGTTTGAACAACGCATTAAAGATGATGCTTTATTGGAGTGGGCCCAGTTTGTTGGGCATTACTATGGCACCCCAAGAGACAAAGTCGAAGAACAGCTTCAACTTGGTAAAGAAGTCGTGCTTGAAATTGAAGTTCAAGGTGCTCTACAAGTCCGCGAAAAAATGAGCGACGCGGTATTTGTGTTTATTGCACCACCAAATAAGGAATCGCTTTACCGTAGGCTTTTGCGTCGTGGCACAGAATCGAATGAGACGATTCAAAAGCGTATGGACAAAGCCAAAAGCGAGTTTCCGCTTGCGCATAAGTATGATTACATTGTGGTCAACGATGAAGTCACCAATGCGGCGGACCGCATCTTAGCTATTATCCGTGCAGAACACGCAAAAACAGAACGATCTATTCATAAATACAATCAATTATTGGAGGTTGATGAACATGAATAAAGGGAATACAGAGGGATTACGTTATCCTTCCATTGACAAACTACTCAATACGATTGACTCAAAATACAAGCTTGCGTATACAGCCGCACTACGTGCGAAGATGTTAAAAGAAAATGAAGACACAACGATTGAACCAAAGTGTGTTAAGCCAGTTGGTATCGCACTTGAAGAAGTTGAAGCCGGAAAAATTAAAATCGAGTTTGAATAAAGCAGAAATATTTCTGCTTTTTTTATGGCTTATTATGCTATAATGAAAGAGATAAAAATGGAGTGACATGGTATGGAAAAACAGTTTGAAAAATTATTAGCTTATTTAAATTTGGAAGAGAAGAAAGAGACCATTATTGGCAAGCTTATCGAGATTACCGTCGATGAGGGACGTCGCGAATGGTTTTTTAATATGGAACTTAAAGAACCGCTTGCAATCGAGGAATTTGAACTGTTTGAACGCCGCTTACGCAATGTGTCTATGTTTGCGAAATCATGCGATTATGTGCGGTATCAAATTGAGTATGAAACAGTGCATTATGAGACCATTTTAGCGTATTATGAGCACGCACTTAACGTGCTTAAAGAAGAACGTCCACGCTATGAAGCGCTGAATGGATTTGAAGTCGATGCTGAAGGGGACGAACTGACCATTGTTTGCCCTAAAGATGGACTTTATGTTGAGAATATGCTCTTTGATATTAAAGATTATCTTATGCGTATTGGCTTTGATGTGACGATTGGCATTCGTTTTTGTGACAATACCCCATCGATTACTGAACGCATTGAACATGAAGACGAAGCGGATGTTCTTGAAGCGGAGCGCAACGCAAATGTTCCCGCACCACAATCAAGGTATGTTCAATATAAAGACCGTGAAGTAAAAAAAGTGAAACATGGGATTGCGGATATTCCTGTGACCGAAGAAGCGTTAACCGAATACAAATCCATGCACCACAAAGCGGACTTTTCAATTGAAGCGCGTGTGATGAGCGTTGATGAACGCAAACTCAATAACCGTACCACGTTATTTACGTTTGTTTTAAGCGATGAAGAAGATTCAATTTATGTGAAAAAGTTTGTCTACGATAAAGAAGAACTCGACTTTTTACGTGCGACTGAGCCCAACATGAAAATGAAAGTTCAAGGATCCGCACAATACGATAAATTTGTTGATGAAGTTGTGTTAACGGCGTTAACCATTGAACGCACCCATCATGCCATCAGTGAAGAAGAACGCACAGACGATGAAAAAAATAAGCGCATTGAGCTGCACTTGCATTCGAAGATGTCAACGCTTGATGGCATTGATTCGATTGACGATTATGTGCAAACGGCGATTCGCTTTAACCACCCTGCGATTGCCTTAACTGATCACAACAATGTGCAAGCCTTCCCAGACTTTTATCATGCGACGAAAGGCAAACCGATCAAAGCCATCTACGGTGTCGAACTTAACTTTGTGAATGAAGCGCACGTCGCAATGGCGTGGAATACCTATGAAGGGTCACTCCGTGATGCGACGTATACCATCTTTGACCTTGAAACTACAGG
>SLQR01000025.1 GCA_007131405.1 Candidatus Izemoplasma sp. | reverse complement strand
CGTAAGAAAAGCAAGTTGGTAAAAATTAATTTCCTAATATTTTGGGAGGAGGCAATTATAATATGGTAATGACAGATCCGATTGCTGATATGTTAACGCGTATTAGAAACGCAAATCAAATGAAAAAGCAAAACGTTGATATCCCGGCTTCAAAACTAAAGCACCAAGTGCTCGAGTTGATGAAAGACGAGGGGTATATTATAAACGTAGTTGTCGTTAAAGGTAAACCAGTTAACCAATTACGTGTTACATTAAAATACATGCAAAATGAGCGAGTCGTAAAAGGACTCAAACGAATTTCAAAACCTGGTTTAAGAGTTTATGCTAAACATGGTGAAATTCCAAAAGTATTAAACGGATTAGGTATTGCTATTATTTCGACTTCAAAAGGTATTATGACTGACCGTGAAGCCCGCAAACAAGAAGTAGGCGGAGAAATTCTAGCATACGTATGGTAATTATATAAAGGAGGTACAAAACATGAGTCGTATTGGGAACAAACCAATTACATTACCTCAAGGCGTAACTGTCACTGTCAATGGACAAACAGTTGAAGTAAAAGGGCCTAAAGGAACACTATCAATGGATGCTCATGCATCAATGGGCATTAAGATAGAAGATAATAATATTACTGTCGAAAGACAATCAGATACTAAAACCGATAAAGCTTTACATGGAACCGCACGTGCCTTGATCGCTAACATGATCACAGGCGTTAAAGAGGGTTATAAAAAACAACTTCAAATGGTTGGTGTCGGATACCGCGCACAAGTACAAGGAAGCAAACTTGTCGTTAATGCTGGTTATTCACAACCTGTCGAAATCGCTATTCCACAAGGATTAAGCGTTGAAGTCGTTAAAAACACCCAAATTACAGTTGACGGTATCGATAAGCAACTCGTCGGTGAGTTTTCTGCCAATGTTCGCGCAATTCGTAAACCAGAACCTTATCTAGGTAAAGGCATTCGCTACACAGACGAACATGTACGTCGTAAAGAAGGAAAAACTGCTAAGTAGTAGTTAGGAGTGACAAAAGATGATTAACAAAAAATCAAGAAACAGCATGCGTCAAAGAAGACATTTACGTATAAGAAGATCTTTGGTCGGGACAGCATTAAGACCACGCTTGAGTGTTTTTCGTTCAAACAACAACATCAGTGCACAATTAATTGATGATGTTAATGGAGTAACACTTGCAAGCGCCTCTACACTTGAGGATATTTGTGAAGACAAAAATAGCGGAAACGCTAAAGGTGCGGAAATTGTTGGTAAAGTTATTGCTGAACGTGCCGTTAAAAAAGACATTAAATCTGTAATTTTTGACCGCAGTGGATATTTATACCACGGACGTGTCAAAGCATTAGCTGAAGCTGCACGCGCTGCAGGATTAGAATTCTAATAAGGAGGTAAGCCGATGCAAAACAAAAGAAAAAATCGTAGAAGAAGAGAAGAAAATATCTACGAAGAACGCGTAGTAAATATTAATCGCGTCACTAAGGTTGTTAAAGGTGGACGTCGTTTCCGTTTTAGCGCTTTAGTTGTCGTTGGCGATAAAAAAGGCCAAGTTGGCTTTGGTACAGGGAAAGCACAGGAAGTACCTGATGCAATTAAAAAAGCAATTGAAGATGCAAAACGTAACTTTGTAAAAGTCCCTATGTATGGTACAACTATTCCACATGAAATCACAGGACGTCACGGCGCTGGACAAGTATTCTTAAAGCCAGCTGTTGAAGGTACTGGGGTTATCGCTGGTGGACCAGTTCGTGCAATTTTAGAGGCTGCTGGAGTTCAAGATATTTTAAGTAAATCACTTGGGTCAAGCACACCAATCAATATGGTTCGTGCAACCATGAATGGACTTCAAAATCTTCGCACCGCCGAACAAGTTGCCCGCACAAGAGGGAAAACTGCAAAGGAGATTTTAAGCTAATGAAAACAGTTGAAATCACACTAAATAAAAGCTCCATTGGGAGCAGCCCTAACCAAAGAAAAACCATTGAAGCCCTTGGTTTGAAAAAAATGAATCAAACGGTAATCAAAAAAGACTCTCCAACCATTAGGGGAATGATTAAAACAATCGCTCACTTAGTGTCTGTTGTAGAGAAATAGGAGGTACCCAGATGAAATTGCATGAATTAAAACCAACACCTGGTGCAACCAAAAACAGAAAACGCGTAGGTCGTGGACCTGGTAGTGGAACCGGGAAAACTGCTGGATCGGGACATAATGGACAAAATTCTCGTTCTGGTGGAAAAGTACGTGTTGGGTTTGAAGGTGGACAAACACCACTCTTTAAACGTTTACGTAAAGTTGGGTTCAATAACCCACACCGCGTAGAATACGCTATTGTCAATATTGAATCATTCAATAAATACGACGATGGAACTGTGGTTACACCTGAAACGTTATATACAGATCGTCTTGTGACGAAAAAAACATTACCAATTAAAATCTTAGGAAAAGGAACACTCGAGAAAAAAGTAACCGTAAAAGCTCATAAATTTACAGCTTCAGCTGAAGAAAAAATTACGGCTGTTGGTGGAACTATCGAGGTGATTTAATGGATACAATTAAAGCGGTATTCAAAAACAAAGACGTGTTGAGAAAAATTCTTTTCACTTTAGGTGTATTTTTAGTTTACCGATTAGCCGTCTTTATCCATATTCCAATGATTAACCAAGCACAAATTCAAGAAATATTTGCTCAACCAGGCGGATTTTTGGGAATCATGGACTCATTTACCGGGTCAGCACTTAGTAACTTCTCAATAATTGCCCTCGGAATCGGACCCTACATTACCGCATCAATTGTTATGCAGTTGCTGCAGATGGATATTGTACCGATTTTAAAAGAGTGGAGCGAAGAAGGCGATACGGGTAAACAAAAAATTAACCAAGTGACCCGTTATCTAGCTATTGGACTCGCATTTGTTCAAGCACTTGGAATGATTTTTGGTTTCCATTTATCATCAGGCGGTATGCTTATTGACCGTTGGACAGGTGGACCAAACTTTTTAACGTTTACGTATCTCGCATTGGTTATGACAGCCGGGACAGCATTCTTGCTTTGGCTTGCAGACCAAATTACTTTAAAAGGAATTGGGAACGGAACATCAATGATCATCGTTGCAGGGATTATCGCCGGAATTCCACCAATGTTTATGGACCTCGGAAGAGACTACATAACCTCAGATGGCGCTGGCTTAGCATCATTCTCAACGTTTGGAATTATTGTAATCGTTTATCTCGCTGTATTGCTCGGGGTAACCTTCATGCAAACAGCAACACGGAAGATTCCAATTCAATACTCAAATCGTACAACAAGCTCAAAACTAAGAGGAAAGCAAGACTCGAATATTCCATTAAAGATTAACTCTGCAGGAGTTATTCCAGTTATCTTTGCCGTTACTATTCTTAGTTTGCCACAAACGGTTTTTAGCTTTTTACCAGCGTTTCAAAATCCAGACAACCTGAGTGCATTCGGGCTATGGCTAATGGAAATGTTTGACTACACTAGACCGTTAGGATTCGCGGTTTATGCTATTCTAATTATTGTATTTACATTCTTCTATTCATTTGTTCAGATCAATCCGGACAAAATGGCAACACGTTTACAAAAACAGAATGCATATATTCCTGGAATCAGACCGGGACTTGAAACAGAAAACTACATTTCGAAGCTACTCTTTAAAATCACCATCATCGGTGCACTATACTTGGCAGTTGTTGCCTTGTTACCAATCATTGTTTCGATTATTTTCGATCTTCCTGCTTATGTACAAATTGGTGGAACCTCACTACTTATTGTTGTAGGGGTTGCGATTGAAACAACGAAACAAATTAAAACCGATGTTCAAGGTAAGAGTTATAGCGGATTTATCAGGTAGGGGGTTTTAGTTTGAAAATCTTATTGATGGGACCCCCAGGTGCAGGCAAGGGAAGCCAATCGGAGAAACTTGTACGAGATTTTGATTTAACAAGTATTTCAACGGGTGAGATGTTTCGCGAAGCAAATAGAAACAACGAACCACTTGGAGTCGAAGCGATGAAATTCATCAACAAAGGTGAACTCGTATCGGATGAAATCACCAATGAAATCGTCCGTAAACGACTACTTAAACCAGATGCAGAACGCTGTTTTCTACTTGATGGGTATCCTCGTACAGTAGAACAAGCCAAAGCACTTGATGAAATGCTTGACGAGATGAAATCAAAGTTGACCGCAGTGATTAATATTGTTGTGGATAAACAAGCGATTTTAGAACGAATGGTTGGACGCCGAGTCTGTAAATCATGTGGCTCTAGTTACCACTTATCGTTTAAACCACCAAAAGTTAATGGTCAATGCGATCGTTGTGGTGGCGAACTGTACCAAAGAGAAGATGATCAATTAGAATCAGTAAAAAATCGTTTAGAGATTTATGAATCAAAAACGAAACCAATCATTGATTATTATGCAGGCCGTGGTATTTTACGCAATGTAAATGGAATGCAAAGTTTCAGTGAGGTTTACGAAGACATTAAAAAAGCTTTGGGTGAGGTTGCATGATCACCATTAAATCCAAACGTGAAATCGATATAATGCGAGAAGCCGGTCGTATCGTGGCCATTGCACATGATACTATCAAGAGTCATATCAAACCCGGCATCTCAACTTATGAAATCGATCAAATTATCGAACAGGTTATAAGAAATCATGATGCAACACCTTCATTCAAAGGCTATGGGGGATTTCCTGGTAGTGCATGTACATCCATCAACGAGGAAGTTGTACACGGTATACCATCAAAAAAACGTATTCTGAAAAATGGCGATATCATTAAAGTTGACATTGGAGCTTACTATAAAGGGTACCATGGCGATTCCGCTTGGACCTATGCTGTAGGGACGATATCACCAGAAGCAGAAAAACTACTTGAAGTCACGGAACAATCCCTCTATGAAGGATTGAAATTTGCAAGAAAAGGTGCACGTCTATCGGATATCTCACACGCAGTTCAACAGCATGCCGAATCGCATGGATACAGTGTTGTAAGAGAATTCGTTGGTCACGGCATCGGAAAAAACTTGCACGAGGATCCACAAATTCCCAACTATGGACTCCCAAACAAAGGCACTCTACTAAAACCGGGGATGACCTTCGCGATTGAACCGATGGTTAATCTCGGAAAAAAAGAAGTAAAAGTACTCGAGGACCAATGGACTGCCGTTACACGTGATGGTTCATTAAGCGCACATTTTGAACACACGGTCCTTATTACTGAAGACGAATGCATACTTCTAACTGTGTTATAAAAGGAGGAAAAAATCATGGCCAAAGAAGAAAAGATTGAACTTGAAGGTAAGGTAATTGAAGCATTGCCTAATACACAATTTTTGGTGGAATTAGAGAATGGGCATCAAATCGTAGCACACGTTTCGGGTAAAATCCGTATGTATTACATACGCATCTTACCTGGTGACAGAGTAACGGTGGAACTCTCACCTTACGACTTAACACGTGGGCGTATAACCTACAGACATAAATAATTAATTGAAAGCTCCAAAGGAGGAAAAAAACGATGAAAGTAAGACCATCAGTTAAAAAAATCTGTGATAAATGTAAAGTGATCAAACGCAAGGGCAAAGTAATGGTCATTTGCGAAAATCCAAAACATAAACAAAGACAAGGTTAATAGGAGGTGCACATATGGCACGTATTGCTGGTGTAGATATCCCCAGAGACAAACGCATTGTTATTTCATTAACATACGTTTTTGGCGTCGGGAAGACAATAGCACAAGACATTTTAGAAACCGCAAAAGTATCACCTGATACTCGTGTAAAAGATCTCACTGAAGATGAATTATCACGAATCAGAACTGAAGTTGATAAAGTAAAAACAGAAGGTGACTTACGTAGAGAAGTTGCTCTTAACATTAAACGTTTACAAGAAATCGGAAGCTATAGAGGTATGCGTCATCGTAGAAACTTACCTACACGTGGTCAAAACACGAGAAATAACGCTCGTACACGTAAAGGACCTGCTAGAACTATGGCGAAAAAGAAGAAATAGGAGGAAATCAATATGGCACGTAAAACAACGAGAAAACGTCGCGTTAGAAAAAATATTCCTTCCGGAGTCGCGCATATCCATTCGACTTTTAACAATACAATCATTACGATTACGGACCCTAGCGGAAATGCCATCGCTTGGACAAGCGCAGGGGCTCTCGGATTCAAAGGAAGCCGTAAATCAACCCCTTATGCAGCACAAATTGCAAGCGAAGCATGTGCAAAAGCTGCGATGGAACATGGCGTACAACGTGTTG
>SLQR01000060.1 GCA_007131405.1 Candidatus Izemoplasma sp. | reverse complement strand
TAACACCTTTATTCAATAAACGAATCGGTCTATACTTTATTTAACTTTTTATATTGGCGGTAACTAATCATGATTTTCTTCTTCTCATCGTAAAAGCATAATAAGGCCAATTTAAAACTCCTAAAAAAGGTAACCATATAGCCTTGTTGTAAATCGGGAATCGCTTTATACGCTTTTCTTAATCGGTAATTTGGGACTCTTGGATTTAAGTGATGCACATTATGATACCCAATTGCACCCGTAAACCACTCTAAAACGAGTGGTAAGCGATAAACTGAACTCCCCTCAAGCGCAGCGTCTTGAGACTTCCAACGCATCGTATGTTCCCAATACACATCTTCATATTGATGCTGTATATAAAACAACCAAACCCCAAAAATAGACGCGAAGAATATAATGGGAAGTTGAATTAAGAGATAATATCTAAATCCAACCGTAAACGAAACCGCTAAAATAATCGCCACGATCCCTAAATTCGTAATCATGGTACTAATCCAAACTTTTTTCGTGTTTGTGGTTGGGAATCGTTGTCCAACAAGGAACAAGAAAAGCGGCCCAACAAAGAAAAGAATAAATGGGTTGCGGTAAAGGCGGTACTTAATCTTTCTTAAGCGCGATGCTTGTTCATACTCTTCGGTTGTCATCATCCAAACATCGCCAATACCACGTTTTTCTAAATGACCAACACTACGGTGATGAATAATATGATCGCGTTGCCATTTAAAAAACGGGGTAAAGGTTAATATGCCAAACAGGTGACCAAGCACAATCATTGCCTTATTTGATTTTAGAAAGGACTTATGTGTACAATCGTGAAACATAATAAAAACTCGAACTAAAAATAACGCAGGGACAATACTTGCAAGTACCACCAAAATATAGGGTACATTATAAATAATCATGTAATACATTGCAACAACGAGCAATGCAAACGGAATGAGTGTATTCGCCATTTGGATTATAGCGCGAACTGTTGATGGTTTTGCGTAGGGTTTAATCTTGAAATTCAGTTCATTTGCCATCGTAAGACCCTCCTTTATTTGATAAGGTTATTGTACACCTTTAAATTGCTATGTCAAGCAAAGTACTTTTGTCACTTAACCCTTTAAACAAGCACTATAATTTATAAACTTTCATGAAAATGGCTAGATAACGAACCCTAAGTTTGATGGTTTATATATTGATAAATATACGCATCACGCGTAACGTCATTTAAAAACCCAACAATTAAAACTGTTGGTCAATATTTTGCAACACTGAATCACTGATCTTGTCTACTTTTATGCATTCGTTATCGCTCTTTGTGTTTTCTTCTCAAGTCAATCACACTAAGAACATTTTTTGGCGTTTAGGTATATAAAAAGGTCAGTTGATTAAAAATCAACTAACCTCAATAATTCATGCTTAGTCTTAAGATATAAGCGTTTTAGCGTTTTCATCGTCTTCAGCGATCTCGTGGTCAAGTCTAAAATAGCCTCGTCTTAAGGTAATGACATCACCAATCGAGTACACATAGACACGTAGTTCGTATTGGCTCACAGAAAGAACACGGTATCCTCTTACCATATGATCTTTACTGATGCCTTGAAAGTTTAAGTGTGTGTAGGTTACATCACGTGTAAATATATAATCAATATCCGCATAGCGTTGACTCGGTAAATTGGTATGCAATTCTTCGAAACTTTGCGACGCTTTCGGTTCATGCAAAATACGAAAATAATACCAATCATTCGTCCAGATGATACCATAGAGGAATATCTCATTATCATACCTAGCAAAATAACGGTGGAAATCCCAATCAGCTAACTCATTGTTAAGAACCTTTAAGCGTGCATAAGCTTGGCGCATGGTTTCATAATCCGTTTGAAGTTCACCATCTTCAATAATATGAACAAACTCCATAATGTAAGCATACTCTTCTTTGATGGTATTTACATTACGGTAGTCACTCGGTAGTTCATCAATGGTTTCCGCAATCGTCTCATAATTAAAACGGTTAAAATTCAGCATCATGCGTTCGAGTTCCATGTATCGACTTTCAACGTTGTTTTGCATCGTAATCACCGTTGAAATCACGACAATAATAAGAATCATCGGTATAAGTATCAAAGCGAGTAACTTATAGTTAACTCGTAGTCTTTTCAATAA
This sequence comes from Candidatus Izemoplasma sp., assembly GCA_007131405.1. Classification (GTDB taxonomy): domain Bacteria; phylum Bacillota_I; class Bacilli_A; order Izemoplasmatales; family Izemoplasmataceae; genus SLQR01. The sequence continues at coordinate 4,245 of SLQR01000060.1, read as the reverse complement.
AGATATTTTTTTATCGGTGGTTTTTCGAAACAGCGTATAGTTATCGTTTTGCAACATTTCCTCATCTTCTTCAACAAGATGCAACGCATCAAGATGGGTAAAAAGCAACGTTTCAGCTGCTTCAATTTGAAGAAGTTTTTGCTGATTTTCTTCCGTACCTTGTTTTTGTAGATCCGCTTTTAAGCGACGAATTCGAGAATTAAGCATGGCTCGTGATGCTGATGGTTTCATTGAAATTGCTTTAAGCGCTTCGCGTAATTCCGCTTGCAATTTGTCATCCATAAACATCTCTCCTTATCTATAAGTTTTAACCTTAATGTAAAAACTTTGATAAAGCACTTACTCCACTATTGAATTTTTCTTGATTGATATCATCTGCATTTTCCTTATCTATCTTACTTATATTATATCACGTTGTTTCCTAGACGATAAAAATAGACAACATAATCAAATATCTTTCAAACTTTTAGATGTGTCATTCAATTGAATAAATGATAGCTTAGTGATAATATCGCGTGTTTTTTACACAAAAAAAGTGCCGATATCCTGTAAAAGGAATCGACACTTAGAAAAATTTATGTAACGCGCTGAGCAACATAAGCAAACATTTGAGGCCCTGTGTGAATGCCTAAAACAGGAGTAAGCCTAGAGAAACGAAGGGTATTGATGGTGAGACTGCCTTTTAAACTTTTAGCAAGTTCCTGCGCCTTTTCTAAATCATTACCATAGTGGATCGTCAAATCAATTGGATCTTTTCCGAACTTTTCGATAAGCAATTTTTTCATACTAAGCAACGCGCGATGAAGTGAACCGATCGTTTTCGAAAGGGTTACATATACGCCTTCATCATTTACGGTAATCACAGGTTTAACGCGTAAAGCATTCCCAATCGTTCCTTCGACTTTTCCTATACGACCACCACGACGTAAATACTTAAGCGTTTCAATCGTATAAATAGATAAACTGTTCTTATAGCGCAGAGTGTCGAGGTGTTTGACAATATCATCATTTGGTGTATCCTTTTGAATAAGTTTTGCGGCATATTCAACAATATAGCCTAGTCCTGCCCCGAGTGTTTTTGAGTCATAATGGGTAAAAGTCAATCCTTCATAGTCTTTAAAAACAAGTCGAAATGCATTAAATGTCCCACTGAGTCCTGAGGATAGATTAATTGCAAAAACATGAGTATATCCTTCTTTTTTAATCGTGTCGAGCGTCTCATAAAGATCCTCGTTACTTGGAAGGCTCGTGCTCATTTTGTGGCTATCAAGTTTCTCATAAACTTCTTCACTGGTCACATCCACTTGATCACGGTAACTATCTCCGTTGATGAGTATCTGTAAAGGAAGCACGTAAAGATTTGGATAAAGCTCTAAAATCTCTTTGTTAAGGTTTGCGGCTGAATCGGTAACAATCGCTGTTTTCATACAATAATCTCCTTCATAATTAGGGTTTTTGAAGAAAGTGTGCGTTTTAAGTAGCGTTATCCATAGGTATTTATGAACAAGTATACATTAACATGTATTACTATGTGTGTCAAAGTAATTAAGTACTTTATTTTTTTTGAAATGGTCACTGAAATACCACTGCGCAAAGTACAGTGGCTTAATAATCAATCCGCTTTAAAATAATACAATAAATAACAAATCATCATAACCTATTCATGAAACAGAATCCAAGTTAATTAGAGCGTTTAATGATGAGGAAGACTTCGAACTCATCATGAAAGCATACCGATTCAAAGGCTTTAATAAAGGCGTAAGGCAGATCAAAATGACGTTGGAAAATGATTTTCAAAGGATCATGAATCTCAAGAAGATAAGACGCCTCATGAAGAAATTTTGACTCTATTGGCCTACACGGAAAGCGGTCCCATATAAACGTGTGACAAAAGCTTTAAAAGCGGATCATGTCGCACCTAACAAGCTATATAGAAGGTAATCCCAATCAAATATTACTGACTGATATTACCTATCTAACGTATGATTTAAACCAGCGTGCTTACTTATCCGATATAAAATATGGTGTGACCCAGGGCTTTAATTAATTCTAGTCAAGGAACACATTACACCTCACACTCAATTTAACTTTGCTTAAAGATTTGAACATTGAGCAGTCCATGTCAAGACGAGAGAACTGCTTGGATAACGCGCCGTTTGAATCCTTCTTCAGTCATATGAAAGTTGCAATCAATATGATTGCTTGTAAGACCTTTGAAGATGTCATAAAAACGATTGATGAATACATGGATTACTATAACAACTTCAGATATCAATGGAACTTGAATCGAATGAGTCCTAAAAGCATATGGTGAAATGCTTAGAAATAAAAACAACAAAAAAGATGGTCGCTCAAAATCTGAACAACCATCTTACAGTACTGAACTAAACTATTATAACCTTTTTTTCTTTAGTCCTTGACATTACCAAGGCTTAAAATGACTTTTTTATTATCTGTTTAAAACAGTAGAATCTGGGTCTATTCTTGAGACCCATTAGTTAAAAAATTCTCTAAATCTTCATGTTTTACGCGCCAGTATTTGCCAACTTTGACAGCTTTAAGGGTTCCGTTTTTTATGTAATTGTAAACAGTTCTTTGTGTAACTTTAAGAATTTGTGTTATCTCATCAATTGTGTAGAGTTTAAGATCTTTTGTAATCAATTTAATTCCTCCTCATGCAAAAGACACACATAAATAATATATTATTATAAGCGATAAAACTAGTAAAGTAAATGCTTAATAGTTTGTTTTATGCATGTTAACATATTATTATCGTTTTTTTTACATGCATTTAATCAAGTTTAGTCATGTAAATACGGATGCAGGCACCTTATGGTGTCTCGTGCTTAATCGGTTGATTTTGTAACAATCACGGCGTCAAGTGTAACTGCCGTTTGAGCGTATAATTGACCATTCATCGAAGAATTTGTTTCCATAGAAATATTTGTCAGCGCTAAAATGATACCTTCAAAATGCGATCCTGATCCAATGACCACTGTGTCGCTTACTTGCCAGAAAATATTACTTGCTTGTGCGCCACCTTCAAGGATAATGTTAATATCTGAAGCCATCGTTAAATTACCGGCTATTTGGAAAATCCATACATCGTCTTCGCTACCATTTAACGTTAAATCGGTATTGATTAGGACAGATGTTCCAAATTTAAATACGCCTGGTGACAATGTTTTGCCACTTAAGTTGCCGCTGTATAATTCTGTGTAGTTTGCTGGACGGCCTGCAGCATCGCTGTAAGCAGTCATCATGTCTTCAATAGCGGTTGTAAGGAGATTCGGTGTTGGCGAGGTATAATCCGATGCATAAAGTTTGCCAACAACTTGAGACGACATTGAATATTCACCCGATGAGTGCATGGTTAGTGAAAACCCAGTATAGTAGGTTGCTGCTGCGGGTGATAATCCGATGTCACCTGTGATAAGTGAACCCGATGTTGTTGAAACTCCTGATTCTGCTAAGATAACATAATCAGCTGCTGAACCTAAATCAACTGCTTCTGTATGTGATTCAAAGACGATAGTATAGATCTTCTCGTCATCATCCGTTGTTGTAACCGTAATAGTTGTTGTGCGAGCAGCGATGTCAGTTGACGTGACATCGGTTGCATTATCAATAGTAACCGTTGAGGTTGCTACGTATTTTGTTGCTGTAACAACAGGGGTTTGTGTTGTACCACTTGATAAGACATAAGTATAATTTGTTACTAATGCATGAAACCCTAAAACAGTATGCTCACCCACATTTAGATTAGTTAATGTTGCATCCATGTTGGCCTCGGGTTGATTGGAAATCGTAATAACCTTGGATCCATAAACAGTTGGTGTTAAAACTGATGTTGCTGTGACTGTTACCGTACCATTATACTGTGCAGTCAATAATCCTGTTGAGGAAATCGTTGCAATGCCGGTACCATTTACAACCGTCCATGTGACTGAAGTGTTCGATACGTTAGAAGGTAGAACGGTTGCAGTCATTTGTAATGCTCCCGCTTCTTCAGTAATCGTTGTTGCGTTGTCCGCAGATATAACTTCAACTGAAGTTACCATAATGTCGGAATCCTCTGTGCCAAAATTACAAGCAGAAAGGGTGAAAATTGCTAAAACTAATAATGAAAAATAAATTAGTTTAGCATTGAAAAATTCGTATATAATTTTCATACATACTACACTTTCTAACTCAAACAAGATAATACATCTTTTGTTGAGTCAAAAAAAAAAAATAAAATATATT
>SLQR01000114.1 GCA_007131405.1 Candidatus Izemoplasma sp. | reverse complement strand
TAAGGTCTTTATAATTTGATTATACATAAGTTTTATGCTCATGAAAAGACTTCCCGAGGAAAACTTGATATTTTGATAAATTAGGCGTACAATGAAAATGGTTATTTTATAGAAAGGAGGTTTATGTAGTGGATATATACCTTATATTACTTTATCTTTCAATCATTTTATTGGTTGGATTTTTATTTGGAAAACTTGTGGAGCAATTTAAGTTACCAGATGTGACTGGATATATTATTGCTGGTGTTTTAATTGGTCCGTATGTTTTCAATCTTGTGGATATTGATGCGTTACCTTATTTTGATGTTATTACAAGCATTGTGTTAGGTATTATCGCATATCAGATTGGGACAGAACTCTTTATTCCAATCATTCGAAAAAATGCGGTCACAGTTGTCATGGTGACCATTGTGCACGCACTCTTAACGCTCACTCTTGTGTTTTTTGGTATTTGGTTATTAAGTGGTCAGTTATGGCTTGCCTTTGCTTTAAGTGGTATGGCAATTGCTTCAGCACCGGCACCCGTAATGCAAGTGATTAAACGACTTAAAGCCAAAGGGCCTGTAAAGCGCACGGTTATTCCTGTTGTTGGCTTACTGGATATTGTTGCGGTGATTATTTTCGCTTTATTTGCAAGCATTGCAACAAGTTTGGTCGATGGCAGTCAAATCAGTGCATACAATGCTATTTTGTTTCCGCTTTATGAAGTGGTGTTATCAATTATCGTTGGTGTGATTCTTGGTGCAATTTTAGGTATTGCGTCAAAGTATGGGATTGAGAAATTGCCGAAACAGGAACGCTATCTCATCTATCTTGTGATGATTTTGTCGTTTATACTCAGTTCAATTTGGATTGCTGAACGCTATCATTTATCGCTTATTCTTATTCCTTTAAGCTTTGGGATGACTTTTACAAACATGGTAGGGAAGGAAACCTTCATGATCCAAAACGCTGCACTGAGTAATTTTGGTGGGCCGTTTATTGTGTTATTCTTCACGATTGCAGGGCTTGCGTTATCCCCGCTCATCATGATTCAAGCAGGGTTACTTGCGGTCGCGTTTATCGGTTTGCGTTGGATAGGAAAAGTTGTGGGCTCCCGTCTTGGGGCTTCAATGACAAAGTGCCCTGCGACCGTTAAAAAATACACGGGATGGTGCTTATTGCCTCAAGCAGGGGTTACGATTGGTATGCTGGTTGCCTTATCCGCCATGTTGCCACCTGAAGAAACCCAACTCATTCAAGCGATTACGTTATCAAGCATCTTGATTTTCCAAATCATTGGACCAATCTTTTTGCAACGCGCTTTAACGAAAGCAGGCGAAGCGCAAATTCGTATGGTTAAATAACATAAAAAATCCTTTGCTAAATTGAATTAGCAAAGGATTTTTTTGTTAACGTGGGTATAAATCGCCAATGATTTCAGTATCGACCATGGCACGGCGTTCCCGTTGACTATCGATTAATTTACGGTAGTAATCTTGTTTTTGCTCAACTTTATCACGCATGCGTTGAACATAGGCAATGAATTCATCATCATCTAATGTTGCATCCGTGACTTTTGTTTCAAGTGCAAAGAGATTATCTCCTGTCATGCTGATGTGTCGACTGTCTGGAGCATGATGAAAATAAAGCACTTCATTGAGTGATGGAATATACGTTGTGGCCACTTGTTCAGGGTTTTCTTTACGGTGAACACAGTCGTCTTCGTCATTGATGGCTCTAAAGATAACGATGGGGAAAATGTGGTGTTCTGTTTTTTTCAGATTGTCTTTAATGAATTTTTTATCAAGAACCAATACAGAGTGGTAATCAATCTCTAAGTCTGCTTTTGATTTCTTTTGAAGTGAGCGGATTGTTTTACGAGCTTTTTGCCATTCGGAAACATCGTATGTTTCCACAATATCAAGATTTTTGACTATATCAACCTTACGTAAACAAAAATCCGGTCCAAATGTGATTTTTTCAATGCGTATCTTTCCTTCAAGTTGTATCGATTCATTGCTTTTCTCTTCAAAAAAGTGATAATCTCCACCTCGATGTTCAAAGCGACGTTTGCGCATTTGTCCATTCTCGAATACTTCAACTAAGTAAAATCCAGTTTCTGTGTAGTTTTGACGTTCCCAATATACAACTTTCTCTTGCATGAAAATCTCCTTTCGAATTTATTAACTTCTAATTTCATTATAGCATGCCTTTATTTAGAAAACTTTTAATATACACAGTAAATTATACCACGAAATTTTCTTGTGTCATGTGACGTCATCATCTATAGTTAAAGTATAAAAAGAAGAGGTGGACACATGAAACCAACACTAATCATGATAACCGGAGCCCTAGCAGCGATGAAAAGTACTTTTGCTGAAGCGCTTTCTGGGCACTTAAAGTGCCAAGTTTTTCGAAAAGACGACGCAAAAGAAATCATGGTTGATGCGATGGGTGATGTGACGGCTTTACAGAAAAAGAAATGTTCGATTGCCGCGGTTCATTTGATTCACCATTACGCATTGCAAGCGCTTAAAACAGACCATGTTGTGATTATTGAGGCGAATTTTAAGTCCGATGAGCAAATTCGAATTGATCGTCTTTGCGAAACCTTTAATTATACGCTGATGGTGATTGAATTAACGGCAACGTTTGATTGTTTGTACGCACGATATTTAGCACGAGAGACGTCAAGACACCGGGCACATCAATCTGTGAATCCGATGTCTGAAGAAGCCTTTAAAGCCATGATTAATGAACATTCTGCTATCCATGCAACATTACGATTTGATACAACGCATTGGCTAGACGTTGGGTACAGCCAAGAACTTGAAACTGTCCGAACCCGAATTCACCGATAATAACCTGTTACATTAAGCTGCATAAATTTGTCTATACAAGGGACAAACCCCATGCTATACTGAACTTATCATAGATGATTACTTCATGAAAAAAGAAGAAATGGAGTGATTCAATGATTTTGATTGTTGGAGCAAGTGGAAAAGTCGGTAAAGGGGTTGCACGATGGGCGTTAAAAGAAGGGCATAAAGTCCGTTGTATATCACGTGATCCTAAAAGTCGTCTTGCTGATTTAGAGCAAGAAGGCGCGGAAGTTGTAAAAGGAGATCTAGGGAACATAAAATCACTTAATGAAGCATGTCAAGATGTAACACATGTCGTAGCGACCGCACATTCATTGCTTGGTCGAGGTAGACGCTCCTCTGCCATCGTCGACGATCGTGGTCATCGTGATTTAGTTGATGCGGCTTATGAGTGCGGCGTAAAACACTTTATTTATGTATCTGCTTACGGTGCCGAAATCGATCACCCATCAAAGTTTTATCGTTTCAAATATAAAATTGAACGTTATTTAACACAGAGTCGAGTTCCATACACAATTATCCGCCCAACGTATTTCATGGAAACGCATGTGCACGAACACATCGTGAAACCAATTTTAGAAAAAAACAAAGTAAAGCTATATGGAAAAGGCAAGACAATTCGTAATTTCGTGCACTCACAAGATGTTACGCAACTCATCGCTCATGTCTTAACGCACCCAGAAACAGTCGGAAAGACCATCAACATTGGTGGCCCAGAAGAAAATAACATGACAACGAACGACGTGGTTGAGTTAGTCAAAAACATGACGAACACAGATCCAAAAGTCCATCACGTTTCACGCATGGTATTGAATGTATTACCAAAAATACTTAAACCGTTTCATCCTGGGCGTAGTCAATATCTTTGCATGGCACTTTATTATGATACACACGATGAACCGTTTGACACCAAACCATTACTTACAGAATACCCTTTAACCCTAACAAAGCTTGAGCCGTGGTTAAAGACAAAAATCAAACAATGATAATCATAACTAAAAGAGGCATGCATAATGTCTCTTTTTTTTGTAGGCTAAAAATATGAATATGATACAATGAAGATATACCTTAAGTGAGGTGATACAATGAAAAAGAGTCTAGTCTTTACTGCAGTTGTCCTTACAACGACATTTATCTTTCACGGCATCCTTGCCTTACTCACGCGGAATGATTTCATCCTTTTTGAAAGCACTTATGGCCAAACCTTACTCATTCTTGGTGGAAGTATGCCAACGGTTTTTGCGTTTGTTTTTTTAATCAAGGAACCTAAAAAAATACGGGTGCGTTTTTATGCATCACTGTTTGATTATTACCATCCAAAAAAGTACTGGATCTACACACTTGGCTTGCCAGTGCTTATTGTTTCACTTATTGGTGGCGTGTTCGCCTACGTTGATTCCTTAACAACCATCACTTTGCAACAGCCTTATCTCTATCCTTTGTATTTGTTTTCAGCCATCCTGTTTGGAGGGTTAGAAGAAGTTGGTTGGCGTGGGTATTTACAGCGTCATTTAATGCCTACGGTTAAACTTCCGGTGATCGCCCTTATCATCGGGGTAGTTTGGGGATTGTGGCACACCATGTTGTTTTTTGTTGAAGGTGCTGCACACCAAGAGTACGCTTTTTTACCCTTCTTTCTTGGGGCTATTATGTTTAGTGCATACATAACCATCCTTTACGCGAAAACGCACTCGGTCTTTTTTGCCGTGCTTTTTCACGCAAGCATAAATGCCCTTGCGATGACTGGGTTATCGATTTATTTCATTCATCACTGGGTTATTTATCTTACCCTATTTATCCTTGCTCTACCGGCCTTTATTTGGTTACTCTATCTAGACTATGAAAGCCATATCGATGATGTAACAAAGTTTAAAAAAGATTCCGCTTATGACGCGATCATCATTGATAAAAAAGAAAAATAAAAAGCCGTTTGATTCCACAATAGTGGGTCAAATGGCTTTATTAATAGCGTATTACAAGTTATTCGAGAGGCTCAAGGTAATCGACTACGGATTGAAAAAAGGTCGTATTTAAGTAAAAACCGTAACTGTTTTCGGGAACAAAGATGGTGAAATTATCACTATGATAACCCCTAATGGTAATTGAAACAGGTTGCGGATAATCATCACTTGATTCAATCTCTCGTATAAAGGTCAAGGTTTGAAGGTTGATTACATTCTCAAAGGCAGAATACGAAAAGAATTGAACGGATTCACCGAGAATAAGATGCACAATGGATGACGATTGAAAAGCTATGTCACCAATAGATGTCACCGAATCAGCCACCACTAATGTTTCAAGGTTTTGTGAGAAGGCAAAAGCAAAATAACTAATCGTTAATGTATCATCGATAATGTGGTATTCAGACCCCGGACGATTACTAGGATAGTAAAGAATTTCGTCACCATCCTTGGTATAAAGAACGCCATCAACACTCATAAACTCAGTGTGGGTTTCTGACACTTCAATTGCTTCAAGGTGAACGTTACCCCCAAATGCATAGGCATTAAATGATGTAAGTGTTTCTGGGAGTTCGTAAGTCGTGTTGGTTAACCCGCTAGGGTAGTAAACAATCTGTGTTTGGTCTTTATTGTATAAAACACCATCAATTAAAGAAAATGTCTCGTGATTATCATTAACAATTAAGGTTGTGATCGAGGGTACATCCAAAAACTGTAAATAATGCACGAAATGAACAGTGTCTGGAATTTCAATGGTTGTTAATGAAGTTGCCCCATGAAACGAACCGTTTGACCATAAGGAATGTGTAAGGTGTTGTGGTAAATCGTGATACGCATAATCGACGATAACTTCGTAAGCATAATACACAGTTCCATCAGGCACAATAATTTCTGGTTTCTTTTCGAGTGTTTTATGAATAGCACATCCATCGTCAAATTGAGCTAAATAATCATCAGAATCGATCGACTCACAACCAGAAATCATGTCATAATATTTTTCGCTGCCAATGATTGACTTGCCATAGCCTTTAAAATCACCATAATAATGCACGCTTTCAAGATTGTTTGCTTGATCAAACGCTCGATAACCAATAGCGGTATGGACTGGAATTGATATGGAAGCAACTTGACTATCTTCAAAAGCTCTCATGGAAATCTGTTTCACAATTAATCCTTGAATTTTTTGAGGAATTTTTAAATTGTTTGCTTCACCAGTATAGCGATAAATAATAATGGAATCTGGGTAATCATCATTGACTATTTTACCATACTCAAAAACATTGTCAGGGTGTTCCCAAACGGCTTCAAGTGTGACATTATCGTCAACCGTAAACGCATCATAATAAAGGGTTTCATTGTAACGCCATCCGACGAAAAGTAAAACATCATCTTCGAGTTGAGGTAAATCAATGTTTTCACCAGGGGTCACATTTTCAATATTAGCAAGGTCGACATCAACGTTGGTTTCAAAAGTTACTGTGTAAGAAGGTTCGCAACCAAACAAGAAAAATACAGTGAATAAAACAAGTGAAGCGAATACATAAGGATATTTATTCTTCATCTTAATACACTTCCTTTCTAAATTAACCGCATATTATTTTATAAACAATTTAATTATATCATATTATTGTTTATTAT
>SLQR01000033.1 GCA_007131405.1 Candidatus Izemoplasma sp. | reverse complement strand
TGGTGTATTTTACATCTTCAAAATGTGCCATCCCTAACCCTTGTACAATGCCACCTTCAACTTGACCTTGAGCGAGTTTTGGATTTATTGGTACACCACAATCGACAACACTCACGTAATTGAGTATCTCAATTTCAGCAGTATCCTTATCGATTTCTATTTCAATGAAGCCCGCCATGAATGGTGGGGGTGATTTATGACCAACGTAAGAACTCGTTGCGGTTAGTTGATGCTGATCTTCACCGTAAGTAAGTCGATTTGATAATTCATTAAGTGTAATGATTTTGTCCTTTGTGTTCGACTTAAATTCTTGCCCATCAAAGTGAACATTATCTGAAGAAGTGTTTAAGACTTTTGCGGCTTCTTCAACGAGCATGGCTCGCATCTTCTTCGCTGCACGCAACACCGCATTCCCTGAAACATACGTTGTACTCGATGCATAAGCACCGACATCAAAAGGGGTAAGATCGGTATCCGATGAATAAACAACAACTTTATCAATCGGAACCCCGAGTTGTTCTGCCGCAATTTGTGCGAGCACCGTATCGGATCCTTGACCAATGTCTGTTGCTCCGATCATTAAGTTGTAAAAGCCGTTGTCATTAAGTTTTAGTGTTGCAGCACCCATATCAATATAAGGAATGCCACTTCCCTGCATGGCAATCGCCATGCCAACCGACCGAATTTTATGCTCATTTACTGCTTTACGTGGGTAAGTGCTTTTCCAGTCAATCAGTTCCAGACCACGACTTAAGCAATAATCAAGTTTGCATGTTTCCATGGACATGGCTGTACCTTCTGTGCCTTCGCCCATAATGGCAAAAATTGGTGAAGTTTCGCCTTCTTTAATCATGTTTTTCTGACGGAATACGATCGGATCAATCTGCATTTCCTCACATAACTCATCGATGGTCGATTCAAGGCCAAAATTACCTTGAACTGCGCCGTAACCACGATACGCTCCGGCCGATACGTGGTTCGTATAAACCACATGACCGTGGAACCTTACCGCATCAACTTTATTGTAAAGTGGCAATACTTTAGACCCAGCGACCATAAAGACCGTCAGTGCATGTTCACCGTACGCACCTGTATCGGATAAAATATAAAAGTCAATGGCTTTTAACGTACCGTCTTTCATCGCGCCAAGTTTAACGTCTAGTCGCATTTTATGGCGTGTAAACGAGGACTCAAATACCTCGTTTCGAGTGTATACAATTTTGGATGGTTTTCCGGTTTTTACCGTTACCCATGCCGCAAACATTTCACCATGAACATGCTGTTTTCCACCAAAGCCTCCACCGACACGTGGTTTGATAACACGAATGCGTTGAATCGGTATTTCAAGTGCTTGTGAAATAATACGGCGCACATGAAATGGCGTTTGTGTGGATGAATAAAGCGTTAAACGCTCTTGATAATCGATGCGTGCATTCACCGTATGCGGTTCCATCATGACATGCGCCTGAGCTTGCGTATAGTAACTACGCGTTATCACATGATCGCATTCGTCAAACACATTGTCGACATCGCTGACGTTCATTTGATAGGACGCAGCAATATTCTTCTTCGGTTCAAACCCAATTGGAAACATTTCATGAATATCATCTTCCGGATGAACAATCGAGGGGTGATTGATCGCTTCTTCAAAATTAAGGACAGGTTCTAAAACATCATAATCAACCTCGATAAGGTCTAACGCCTTAAGGGCAGTTGCTTCATCAATGGCTGCAACTGCAGCCACCTCATCGCCGACGTAACGGACATACTCATCAAGCACAAATTTATCATGTGGAGAAGGTTCGGGGTAGCCTTGTCCAGCTCGTGTATACGCATTGCGCGGAAAATCACGATGGGTTAATACCATCTCAACACCTTCAAGCGCTAACGCCTTTTTTGTATCAATGTGTTTTATTTTTGCAAAAGCGTGTGGACTTCTTAGCACTTTAATGATAAGCGTATCCGGTGATGCTAAATCGTCTGCAAATGCTGGTCGACCAAGCATAATGCCTAACCCATCAACCGATGGTGTTTTTTGATTGACGGTTTTCATGATTGATCACCTAAATACTTATAAATTGCACGGTATTGTGCTTCATACCCTGAACATCGGCAGAGATTACCAACAAGGTATTCACGTACTTCCTCGAGAGTTGGATTCGTTAACTCATGTTTCATGGCATAGACGGTTAAGGCTAGCGCTGGGTTACAGAATCCACATTGGTCCGCCCCTTCATCCCCAAAATAATCATAAAAGGTGCGAATCGCATCTTGAATGCCTTCGACCGTTGTGATTTCTTTTCCTTCTGTGCGCGCAGTCAATAGGCTGCATGAAAGCATTGGTTCATTGTTGATAAGCACAGTACAAACGCCACAACTGGCCGCGTCACACCCACGTTTGACACTTGTAACAGGATGTTTACGTAAGGTATCTAATAAGTATTCACCCGGCTCAATATCAAAAACAACCGGTTTATTATTGAGTTTTGTTTTAACTTTCATCATTAAACACCGCCTTTAATCCTCGTTCAATATAGGTACGTGCTAACCGTTCACGATACGATGATGATGCTTTATTGTTCGACGATAGCGTAACTTCATTTAGTGCAATATCGGTTGCGACTTTAATAACACTGTCATCGAGATGTTTTTGTTCAACGACAAAACGCGCAGCTTTCGACGCGTTCTGCGCAATACCTGGTCGCGATCCAATGACGATATATGTTGCTTCGTTGCTTTTTGTAATGGCTAAGTTCAGTTGCGCAAAATCAAGTTGTGTTGTCGCTACTTTTTTAAAGAATCCACGGCCTTCTCGACGTGGTATCTTAACCGAAATTAAGAGATCGTCGAGTTTCCCGCGTGTTTTTAAAAATGTTTCCAATTGCATTTCACCCTTTTGATAAAAAACAACGCGTGCATCCATTGCCAAAAGTGATGTAATGATATCGGAAAAGCCATAGCGACCAGCGATGGTGCCACCGATTGTTGCCATGTTGCGTAACCCTACACCCATGACCTGTTTTAGGGTCTTATCAAACAGTCCATCGTACATCGTCCGTAATTCATCCTGCTGTTCAATCTTATGAAGTGGGGTCATCGCTCCGATGGTAATGACATCATCGGATGTCGATATTGTATCTAAGGACAAATCATCGAGTAAAATAGCTGTTTTAATCTCCCTGCCGGTGAGTTTTAACCATGTTCCACCACCGACGATGACATTTTTAGGGTCTTCTTTCAATGTCTTGAGTGCATCTTCACATGAAGACGCCCGGTAAAGTTTTTCAATGTTCACTTGTATCAGTCCCTTCATCTTGATCATTTAACGCGTGATAATCCGCCATCGTATCGACATCAACTCGAATGCCTTTATCATCAACGTTGACACACGTGATGGGGTATTTATCACGAAACGCTTTCAGGTTTGAATCGGGCGGTTCATCAAGTAACGCCTGTTTTAAGCTTTTATCAATATAGAGCGGATGCCCTTTTCGACCACGATAGGTTGGTACGCGTATTTGCCCTGAGGCTTCGAGTATGTTTTTATAGGTAGATCCTTCTATAAGTGGAATATCGCCTGGAATAACAAAAAAGTTGCCCATAGTAAAGGCAACTCCTGTTTGTACCGAGGAGAACATTCCATTCATGTAGTTCGCATTGTAGATGAGAGTGACATTGGGTTTTCCTCTTAACGCTTTTGTCAAAGCGTCATGGTAATGCCCAGTCACAACAAAAACAGTGCTCACATAAGGAGCCATCGTATCGATGACGTGTTCGATAATCGGTTTATTCTTGTGTGGTAGTAACATCTTGTTGTCGTTGGCTCGTGAGGATAACCCACCAGCTAAAACGATTCCTTCAACCATCGTTGCACCTCATTTATGATTTTCATGACTAAACACAAAATTCAAGGGCTTTTATGCGGTTGCTTCTTGATGACAAGATGTAAATATTAGTTTAATTATAGCATAGCGTAAGATAATTTTCTATATCATATCACATTTGACTTTTAAGGGTTTAATAACCTCCGGTAGTGCTTCAATAAGGTCGGTGGCGATAATCCCTTCTTCACCCTTTAAAACCTTGGCGTGTTTGCCTGCTTTGGCTAAAACCAACGCAGCAAGTGTTGTGGCCTCAAATGGGTCGGCGACTTTCGGTATAAAGGCCGCGATAATACCGCCTAATACATCCCCACTGCCACCACGTGCGAGTTCCGGTCCGGCTTCATCCACAAAATGCATCGCTTTTGAATTCGCAATCACCATGGTTGGTCCTTTTAATAAAACCGTGACTGGGTATTTTTCAAGAAAACCCTGAAGATAATGGGTCCAGTTCGCTTCAAACATGTCACTTGTTATATCAAAGAATTGCGCCATTTCTCCACTATGTGGCGTTATGATAATGGGTTTATCAATCAAGACATTATCTTTTAGTTGATTAAAGTAATAAAGCCCATCGGCATCAATAATTAACGGTGCTGGGTGATGAATTAATGCTTGCAATGTCTTAAGTAACGATGAATCATCTTTGCCAAGTCCTGGTCCGAAAACAAGCACACTTTTTTTATGAAGGCAATGTTTAACGTTTTTGCATGGAGCGACCATTATCTCAGGATAGAGCATTGACACATTCGGATACACAGACTCTCTGACATAAAGTGAACTTAACCCAATCCCGGCACGAAGTGCTGCGTAAGCGGTTAAATGCGGTGCACCAAGCATGCCAATGTTGCCACCAAACGTCGCAAGCGATCCATAATCATATTTATTTGAGTACGCTTTTCTCAGTGGTAATGACTGGTGATAATCATGGGGTTCAATACACACGTCGGTGTTTGATTCAATTGGAATACCAACGTCAACGGTGATAATTTTTCCGCAATTATCTTTCCCTTGGTACATAACGTGCCCATATTTTAACGCTTGAACCACAAGTGTATAATCTGCTTGAACACTAATTCCCCATATTTTTCCGCTATTCGCATCAAGTCCAGATGGGATATCGATACTTACAACAGATGCACTCGATTGGTTCATCCATTCGATAACTGAATGGTAAATCCCGCTGACCGGTCGAGCAATACCAAGCCCAAACACGCCATCAATAATCACATCTGTCGATGGTAGTTTTTCACAATCGGTCGCTTCTTCGAGACAGTGAATGTCTTTTTTATCCACCAACCGCTCATAAACCGCTTTTACATCCGGATGCATTTTATCGACATGGCCACATATTGCCACCGAAACTAGATAGCGATCATCGAGATAGTCCGCCATCACAAGTGCATCACCACCGTTATGACCAATGCCAGCCACCACCAATACCGTTTTAACATCACCTGGTCGCAATACCGTTTTATCCAATGTTTTTGCCAGTTCCGTTCCTGCTTCTTTCATTAATGTGTAAGAGTTAATTGAACGATCTTTGCATGCCTTTTCGTCCATTGCATGCATATATTCTTTTGATACAATCTCTTTCATGATAACCTCCTTACTTAATTTCATTATAGCAAAATCACATAGCTATTTACATAAAAAGAACAGACTTTACTGTCTGTTCTTATAGTAATTTGCGATGGTTTCCGTTAATGTATCAAGTTCACGATTACCATTATCAATCACAAGGTCGATATGGGTCACTTTTTCCTTTATAAAATGGATTTGATCTGTTAACAATCGACTTTCAACTTGGTCTTTCGGATCGCCTCGGTAAAGCATTCTGGCTTCACGGATGGCTTCTGGTGTTTCGATATAGACAATCACAACATCATTTTTGAGTTGATCATACAAAACATTTGCCCCTGGAATATCAACAATAACGACACGGTTTCTCTCAGCATCTTTAAAAGCAGTTCCATAATGATTTCCGTTATAGTCCGTGGTTTCTAAGAACTCACGCGCTAAAGCTTTTTGTTTAAAAACCTCAACAGATACAAAGTGATAATCAAGCCCGTTCACTTCACCTTGACGCATCGCACGTGTCGTGTAAGTAATCATTTTTCGAAAGCCATGCTTAGCAATAAGTAATTTTGCAATTTCCGTTTTTCCGCTGGCGCTTGCGCCAATAAGTACTAACATAATGAACACTCCCTATCGATAAAATTATACCTAAAATACCGTGAAAATTAAAGGCTATTTTAAAATAATCTAAAAACAAAAAGAAGTGATTAAATCACTCCTCATTGCTACGGCGTATTTACATCAATATCGGTGGTTTCTTCAATGACTCGAACAATTTGTTTCGTATCACGAATCCGCTTCTGTCGACGATACGTTGACGATAAACTTGACAAAAGCGAAATACTAATAAGGGCTAACACAATGGCGAAAGGCAACCCAGTAATAATAACTGCAGCTTGAAGTGCACTTAAAGCATCGGCCCCACCAATGACAAGTAAGACCGCGGCGATTAACCCTTCAATAGCCGCCCAAAACACACGTTGTCTTGTTGGGGTGTGAATCTTACCACTTGAGGTGATGCTATTAACCACGATACTTCCTGAGTCACTTGATGTTACAAAGAACGAAATAACAAGAATCGTCCCAATCAAGGATAAGATTAAGGCGATTGCCCCTCTAAAGAAGGCTGTATTAAGTAATGCGCTTAAATCAACAATCATCTGAAAAAGCGCCACATCAACCTGCCCATCACGAACAACAAGTGTAGACAACAAGCCTCCGCCCATTTGATCGGCGTAAAAAGCAGATCCACCAAACACGGATAACCACACAAACGATAAAAGCGATGGAACAACCAAAACAGCGATGATAAACTCGCGAATCGTACGTCCCTTTGAGACGCGGGCAATAAACATGCCAACAAATGGTGACCACGAAATCCACCACGCTAGATAAAAGATTGTCCACGACCCTTGCCATAGACTATGGCCGTCGCCTTCAACCGATAAAAAGAATGATGCAGAAACAAGTCCTGATAAATAGGTTCCAACTGAATTTGAGAATAATCGGATGATATACGCCGTTTGACCGAGTAAAAAGATTAAGACCATAAAAACAAACGCAATGCGCATATTCATTTTTGATAGAAATTTAACCCCTTTGTCAATTCCAGAGACAATCGACAACGTCGCGACGAGGGTAATTGCTGCAATTAAGAACACTTGCATACCCACCGATACTTGAATACCAAAAACGTAGTTCAATCCACTATTAATTTGCTGAACACCGAGTCCAAGTGAGGTAGCCAGACCAAATAACGTCGCCAGTACGGCTAGTAAATCAATGATATCGCCCACAATCCCATAAACCTTTTCTTTAAAGATAGGATAAAAAATCGATCGGATTGAGAGCGGTAATTTCTTATTGTAAGCAAAATACGATAAGGCTAACCCGATCACAGCATAAATTGCCCAAGGATGTAGGCCCCAATGCAAGAAGGTTGTAGCCATCGCGGAATAAGCCGGATTAGCCCCTTCATAAATCGGTGGCGTATTCTGAAAATGCGTGAGCGGTTCACCAACAGCCCAAAACATTAACCCAATACCCATCCCCGCTGAAATCAACATGGAATACCATGCAAAGTTTGAAAATTCAGGTTTTGCTTGAAGGCCACCAAGTCGAACACGGCCTAATCGAGAAAATGCTAAATAGATGGCCAACACGATAAAGAAATTTGTGGAAAGGATAAAGACCCAATCGAGATGCCTTACAATCGCACCTTGCCAACGAGAAAAAACATCAAGAGCCGGTGCAAATGGATACCAAGACGCTTGGGAAATAAACGCATAGATCGTCAAGATTAAGATAACTACCCCAGCGGCAATGGAAACCACAGGGTTTAAATCTAAACCAAATTTTGTCGTATTGCGACTATAGAGTTTTTCTTCAAGTTCATCGACTTCGACATGATCTTTTTCATTTGTCATTTTATCATCCTTTTCACAGCGTCTTTTTAGCATACGCTAGCGCTATTTGAGCCGCAACGTAGGCGTTATGATAAACAAGGGCTAAATTTGCATCTAAACTTTTTCCTTTGGTTGCCTCTTTAACATTTTTTAGTAAAAACGGGGTTAATTCTTTTCCCGTTATGGTAAATGCTTGGGCTTCTTCTAAGGCGGCATTAATAGCTTTATTCATTAAGGTTTCATCCAAACTATCGTTTTCTAAAATAGGGTTAGCAACGACAATACCCCCATCGATGCCGTTATGCCATTTTGCATGCATTAAATCCGCTACGGCTTCTGGTGTATCTAAACGGTAATCAATTGGGTATTCACTCTTACGCGTGTAAAAAGCGGGTAAAACATCCGTCTTATACCCAATGATTTCCACGCCTTTAGTTTCTAAAAACTCAAGCGTTTTTGAAAGATCTAAAATGGCCTTTGCGCCTGCGCAAACCACCGCAACATTCTGGCTTGCAAGTTCTTCTAAATCTCTGGATACATCAAAGGTATGTTCAGCCCCACGGTGAACACCTCCAATACCTCCCGTAGCAAAAACTTTAATCCCCGCAAGAGCGGCCACAATCATCGTACCTGAGACCGTTGTTGCTCCATGTTTTTGTTGACTCAACACGTAACCAAAATCACGTTTTGAGACTTTGATAATCGCGTCACTTGTCGCAAGCATTTCAAGTTCATCTTCCGATAAGCCAACTTTTATCACACCATTTAAAATAGCAATGGTGGCTGGAATTGCGCCTTCATTTTCAATAATTGATTCCACTTTACGTGCCATTTCTTTATTTTGTGGGTAGGGCATTCCATGCGATATAATGGTTGATTCAAGCGCCACAACTGCCTTACCTTCTTTAAGTGCTTGTTGAATATGGGGTTTGATGTCAAGTTTCATTACAGTATGTACTCCTTTATCAGTTCGTCAAGTTTTTTTGCGGTGATATTTGGATTAACCGATGCAAGGGAATCAAGGGCTAAACCAGCCATTGAAAGGCCCGATATGACGGGTGAGAATTTATTCAAATCGCCGTAAATGACGCCAGCTATAAAGGCATCGCCTGCCCCAGTTGCACTCATAACTTCTTGTGTTTTTGACATCATGTGACGAACTTGATTGTTTTCACCAATCAACACACCTTCTTTGCCAAGCGTTAAAAACACCCGCTTAACACCTTGTTCTAACAACCAATGCACAGCATCTTTGGCTTTGGCTTGGTTTGATAAACGTTTATCATAAAGTGCTGCCGCTTCATAACGGTTTAATTTTAATGTATGGATGCGCGCTAAATGGTCTTTAATTTTAAATGTTTTTGGAATCGAGATAACATCAACATAAATTGGCTTCTCGAGTTTCATTACAGCTTCAATGACATCCTCAGCTACGTTGGTTTCAAGCACGACGATTGTAGCTTCCTCTAAAAGCGCTTTGTGCGACATCACAAAAGATGGAGTCAACGCTTCAATCGATTCCATGTCGTTAATCGCAACCGCCATATCTCGGTTTTCATCAAGCACCGCCATGTAGTATGAACTTTTTGGCGCTTTTATCGCCTCAACATGAACATGATTGGCCTTTAAGTCCTGCATGCATGCTTCACCATCTACGTCATCCCCAACCACAGTAATAAACGATACATGTTGACCTAACAAGCCTAAATTCTCAGCAATGTTGCGTCCCACTCCACCGAAGACTTTATAGACCGTTCCAATGTTTGAATCTTGTGATACCAGTTGTTCCTCATGTGGATACCCAATTAAATCAATGTTTGTTGCTCCAATCACAACAACTTTTTGTTCCATTGTAAATCCCCCTTATTTTTCATAGCCTTTTTTATTTATATGTTTTTATTCCAAAACATGTTTAGATCGTTGTGTATAGGTCAATTTTCCATTCACACGATGGCTCTCAAATAGCGTTAGTGCTCTCACATGAATGGTATGATAAATAGGTAAATCAAGCACTTCAGTAAGAATCGCGTCTCGAGCAAGTGTGATATGCAAAGTGTAAGGTCGTGTTTCTTTTGAAAATCCCATACGCTGCATGGCGGTTTCAAGCTGATTTACAAGGGCCAAGAGTGGTTTGTTTTTGTTTTTTGAGCCTGCCCATATAATGTGTCTTTGTCCCCGTTTAAACGTCTCAACCGTATCGATGGTGAAGGTAAATGGTTCGATGTTCTTAAATTGATCGCTTAGCGTGTCCGCTATGGCATCAAGGTTGTCTGTTGGCCCGAGATATTTTAACGTAACATGGAAATTCGTTGACTCTATCCATTGCGCTTTTTTTACCGTGCTTTTAAGCTTATCTTGACAATGATGAAGATAGTTTTTTGTAGACGCTTTAAGTTCAAGGCCGATGAAGAGCCGCTTCATGGTCTATTTCAATGGCTTGACTTGTTAAAAGATGTGCATCATAGCGTGTACCTTCAAAGGTATAATCACCCAGCACAAGGAGTCGGTACGACCCATCCGGTACATCGATGATGGACATGGTAACTTGCCAAGTGCCTTCTTCCGTTAAGCCATCAATATCTTCAAGGACTTTTATAATTACATCATCGTCATCCACGAGCTGAATTTCAAGTGCATCTAAACGCCCTTGAGCATCACGAACGCGTAACTCAAAATGAAGTTGACCCCCAACTTGTTCAACGCGCCGAATTGAAGCTGATGGGCTACCACTGCATGCAACAAGCATGAGAAGTAAAAATCCCATTAAGAGTCCTTTACATGTCTTAATCATGTTACCACTCCTTTTACTCATTATATCAAACCCTGTCTTGAATGAAAATGAAAAAAGGGCAAAGCCCTTAATTCGTTTTTTCCTGTGTAAAACCAAACGGTTGTGTTAACGTAACACTAATGCTGAAATCCATGTCTTTCCAGACCTCTGCACGCACATAGTTTCCTTCAAAACGTCCATAATAGAAACGGTTTCCCTCATGAACTTCAACACTCATGCGATGTTCATCGACGCCGCTAAACCATTTAATGGCAACGGCTTCATCGGAAATAATTTCAATGTAACGTTCATCTGTATTAATAATAATACGTTCAATGCTTGGCGCGGATTGGTCAACTTGAGCCGTATGCGAGGTGAAGAATGCGCCTGAAATAAGTGTTTGACGGAATTCCTCGAGTGAACTTGGGTCTTCCATTAAATGATAAGTAAAGGATAAATTAATGCCGTGATTCATACTGTCACGGTGATAATCGTCATTGCCAAATCCCCAAATTGGTCGTTCAGGCATAAGTTCAGACAATAAACGATCCCAAAGGGCACGGTCGTATTGGTAGTAATCGTTTCGACTATACACTTCCATACCGACTAAAAACGAGGCGTCATAACGGGTAAAATAATCGATATACCATTCCGGTGAATATTGGTCACCTGGACTGTAGTCACGGAAGATTTTCCAGTAGCGTCCTGGATGCGCAAAAAAGGCGATACCGCCAGTTTCTTCAACCTGCGCGAGCGTCACATCTTTTTCTTCGCTCGGGTCCGCAATATAGTCACTAAATAAACCCGTAATATGGTGACGGTTATTATTATAACTGTATTCATTGCCCGGTATGGCTACCATCCCTAATTCGTTTGGATCACGGTCTTCCCACTCTGGATTAAGATCGGAAAACGTCCAAGGATAGGTGTAAAGGTCATGATCGGTAATGGCTAAAATTGAATACCCCAGCTCATGATAAAAATCAACGACATCATGGGGCATCGCCATCCCATCGGAGTGTGTTGTGTGGGTATGCAAATTGGCTAAAACGTGGTTCACTGAATCAAAATCCACGTCTTCATAAGGGTTTAGTGATAAAACTGTTGTTTGTGGTTTCGAACATGCACTTACAAGCATGATACTAAATAGTGCTAAAGCGACAACAATCATTTTTTTCATTTTCATTCTCCTTTTTGTGAAATAACATTATATTATAGCACTAAATACCTTTTTTTATGAATTAATTCGCCTTTTTATCAAAGTGTGATAAACTTAAATTAGGAGGTGTTGTGATGAAAGATTTAGTACGTGCATTTGATAATTTACCATGGATCATTAAATTGATTTTAGCGTTCCCATTTATTGACGGAATAGCTTACGGTATTTACCGTATTGCCAAAGGGCTAAGCACAGGAAATCTTGGCATATTCGTTGCCGGTATTGTTTGGCTTCTCGTTGGGTGGGCAATCCTATGGATTGTTGATCTTATCACAGTTATTCTCTACAAACGTGTTACTGTTTTTGCCTAGTTAAGAAAACCCCTTGTATAAGGGGTTTTTTAGTACCAACGCACAACCAATCGCAAGACATTGAAACTGACAAGCATAATCGTTCCAATCAACGTGCCAATACCAGGGTAGATTGCATCCTCTGGCCGATCGTCTTTAAAAACAACCCAAATCATAAAGCCTGCAATTGGTAAAACAATGCCTACCATAAAATAAAAAGTATTCATAATGATGCGGCGTGTTGGGTTTGGTTTAGGTTCCCACTCATCGCGTGTTTTACTTAAATGGTATAGTTCACTGTAAACCGATGATGGATTGTCGTCATCGGTTTTATTCTTTTGAGAATCATTCGATTTTGATTCCTGCATGAGACACCCTCCTTAATGATCTGCATCTAGACAATTTTACCCACAGGGGCAATGTATAAAACAAAGTGATTTTCTCCGTCTAAGTTTAATGCTTTATTGACTTTATCATCGTCATAAGCGGCTATTGCGACGGTGCCACAATCAATCGCTTGGACCGATAAATATAAATTTTGAACGACATGGCCAGCATCAAGATGCAGGAAGCGATACCCACGTTCACCATAACGATACGTCATGCGTTTCACGTCTGCGGCAAGGAAAAAAGTCACCGCGCTGTCTGAAACCATCTTTTGATTTAAACACGCTTCTGTGAGGTCACTTTTTAAAGAATCTTTTTCGCTAATAAGTCCGAGTTTATGACT
The DNA here is from genome assembly GCA_007131405.1 of Candidatus Izemoplasma sp. Taxonomy (GTDB): domain Bacteria; phylum Bacillota_I; class Bacilli_A; order Izemoplasmatales; family Izemoplasmataceae; genus SLQR01. The sequence continues at coordinate 8,582 of SLQR01000033.1, read as the reverse complement.
TAGCGCTAAATAACGATATAATCCGTTCTTAAGTCCCGTCACGTTATTAACAAGAACATAAAGTTCAAACGCATGACGTGCACCGGCCGATGGAACTGTACGTAAAGTAATGCCTTTCACTTCGCGTTTCACCCCTTGCATGCTCCAAAGTGTATAAGCTAAAGCTTCAAGTGTTATTGGGGTTTGTTTATAAACACGTACGCTTCGTCTTGTGTCCATCGCTGTCGTGACTGATATGGCTTTTGGATTGGCCGCTAGTGGTTCAGGCAAATCGATTGTTTCGCCTTCAAATGCCACCTCAATTGGTGGCTGTGCTTTGCCTTGTTGTTGTTCGGTGGGTTCCATGTTTTGATACTTTGTCATTTCCATAAAAGTTTTTCCTGGTTGTTTCATCGTCATCCTCCTATGCGTATAAACTAATCTCATAATCACAAATAGCTTCGTAAAAAGCTTTCTCATGCGAGACTAAAATCAATGTGCCTTTATAGGCAATAAGCGCTTCTTTTAAAGCTTCTTTTGCGGCCGCGTCTAGGTGATTTGTCGGCTCATCGATGATTAGAACATTGCCTTTTTGATGGCGCAGTAAGGCAAGGCGTACTTTGGTTTGCTCACCACCAGAAAGCGTGCCTATTTTACGACGGGCCATTTCATAATCAATGCCATGCCCGCCAAGTAGCGACATGACTTGTTGAATGGTAAAATCTGGGTATTGATTGTGGACAATTTGAAACGGCGTTAACGCTTTTTCAAGATTCGATTCTTGTTCAAAATAGGCAATTTTTGCCGTATCAATCCATGTGTACGACCCACCAAGGGGTTCGATAACATCAAGCACTGTTTTTAATAATGTGCTTTTACCAATACCGTTTTTTCCAGTTATGACAACTTTTTCTTCACGCATAATTGTCATTGTAATCGGTTCAACCAACACCTCATCGTATCCGATTTCTAAGTCTTTTGTGACTAAGACATCTCGACCTGTTGAACGACTTAATGGGAAGAAAAATTTATACGTTCTTGACTTTGTCGGTCGCGCAATGCGATCAAGTTTTCCAAGCATTTTGCGACGACTCTGTGCACGCTTACTCGTTTTATCACGGGTAATGTTTTTTTGGATAAAGTCTTCGGTTCGTGCAATAAACGCTTGCTGTGATTTAAAGGATTTTTTATGTTGTTCCTCGCGTAAAATACGTTCCTTTACATAAAAATCATAGTCGCCTTTATAACGAACGACTGCTTTATTTTCAATGGCAAAAACGGTTGTCGCAATCGCACGTAGAAATTCTTCATGGTGCGACACAACTAGAAACGCTTTCGGGTATTGATTTAAAAAGCGTGTGAGCCATTCAATATGTTTTACATCGAGAAAGTTTGTTGGTTCATCAAGCAACAAAACATCGGCTTCTTCAAGCAAGAGTTTTGCCAATATAATTTTTGCACGCATTCCACCTGATAGGTGTTTAATCGGATCGTCGAGTAAGTCCATCGATAACCCCAGCCCATGAATAATATCACCGACCTTTGATTTGATGGCATAAAAATCCGATTCAACAAGCTCATCGCCAAGTTTCGAGGCGCGTTCAAGTATCCGATCGTATTCATTTTCATCGACGGTGGCAATTTGTTCATATAGATTTTCCATTTGTTTTTCTTTTTCAAAGAGTGGCAAAAAGACTTCGTAAAGATAATGCCTAACCAATCGATCGCCATCAATTTTAGCGTACTGATCAAGATAGCCAACCTGCTTGGTTGGCAACCATTCTATCGTACCATTATCCGGTTTTAGTTCTTTCTTAAACAGCTTCAATAAGGTACTTTTCCCGGATCCATTCGGCCCGACAAGGACCGCATGTTCACCTTCAAAAAAACGGATGTCTGTGTTTTGATAAAGTTGTTCATCGCCATAACTAAATGCTAGCGACTTTGCTTCTAAAATGCTCATAAATATCTCTTAACGCTGAATGCGTTTTCCTCCGTTACTTGTGTTAGTTTTTCGGTTGTGCAACCCCATGAACCACAACTTGTGGGAATGGTATTTCAATGTTATGTTTGACTAATATTTCTTTTATACGTTGACGCATTGCGCGTTCTATAGCCCATTGCGTCATGCTTTTAACCAAGCATGCAGCACGTATATTTACACTGCTGCTCGCAAGATCGGATACACCCATAATACGTGGATCTTCAATCATATTTTCGAAATCTTGTCGCATTAGCGGCAACTCTTTCGTTAATATCTCAATCGTTTTAGCAATATCTTCTTTGTACGCGATACCAAACTCGACAATCGCAAGCGAATTCGTACGTGAAAAGTTTGATACTGGGTCAATACTTCCGTTGTTGAATATTTTAATTTCACCTTTAAAATTTTTGATTTTAGTGGTTTTTAGACCGATATCGATAACCTCACCCATAAAACCAGAAACTTCGACCCAGTCACCGACATCAAAATGATGTTCAAAAACAATAAAAAACCCACTAATTAAATCGTTAATAAACTTCTGTGCACCAAAACCAATAACGATCCCCATGATACCAAGACCGGCTAAGGCTGGTCCAACGTTTACACCCCAAACCGATAAAATAACAAGTAAGCCAATGATTACAAGTAAATACTTTAAAATACTTAATGATATTTTGGATATCGTTATCTTACGACGTTGATTCGCACCAGCACGTCGACCAAATTTATAAAGCGATACTCGACCGACTTTATAAACAGCCATCGAGACGAAAATAACGATTAAGCTCCCAACCAGTTTGGAAACGCTGTTTTCCAACACCACAATGGTTTGATCAAGAATGTTGGTTAGAAAATCAGTAACATCATAACCCCAAATCATTAAAATACTAACAATGGCTCCCGCCAACATTGCAAAAAGAACTGTATAGATGAAAACAATAGTGTGGTTTTTTATCTTCTCTTTTCTTAACTCAATGTAATAACGATGTAACACTAAAACAATAATGACACCAAGAACAATTGCAATCGTAATGATTGTGGCTACTGTGGTTGATAAATCCATGCACTTCACACATCCTTTCTACTATGCATTTACAACACTAGTGTACCACAAAATAGCATGTTTATGCAGTATTTTTATGTTTCAAATAAATCAAGTTTGCAAGTTTGATAAAAAATGCGGTACAATAGATACAAAGCATGAAAGGAGCTTGATTATGTATATTCTATTTTGGATTATCTTCGGTGGTTTTGTTGGATGGATTGCGAGTCTACTTACAGGTAATGACAAAGAGATGGGATGCATTACCAATATTGCCGTTGGGATAGCAGGCGCTGCGATTGGTTCGTGGTTATCGGTCCAATTAGGACTCGGTACGTATCGTACCTTTAGTCTTTATGGCATGTTTATTGCCATCATCGGTTCCGTATTGCTCTTAACTATTTTGAATGTATTCTCACAAAAACGTTATTAAAAAACTCTACTAAAAGTAGAGTTTTTTTATTCATAATCGTATTCATCAAGCACTGATCTTAATACATTCGGGCGGTCAGTCATAATTCCATCCGCACCAATCTCAATCAAATGCCGCATCGCGTCTTCATCGTTGATTGTCCAATAGTGGACCGCAATATTGTTGCGATGCGCTGAACGGACAAAGCCACGCGTTGCAAGATTAATAAACCCCTCACCCATAGGCACTTGTAGTACGGTAATGGGTTCATTATAAAAACGGGTCAGCCGTAACGAATGTAAGATAAAAAACTGTTTAACCCCTTGACGTTCTGGTGAGTACATCAACTCGGGATACGTATCCGCGTGAAGTCGAACTAATTCTTGATAGATTTCTTCATGAAATGACGCAAGCACAATGCGTGAAAACGTATCGTAGTCTTGATCAAGTTCAACCATTAAATTGATCACCGCATAAAGCGCTTCTAAGCCAACATCACCGTATTGTTTTATTTCAACATTTAGATGATTGTTTGGAAAAGCAATAATTAGTTCTTCGAGTGTGGTGACTAAAAACTTTGTTTCATGTCTCGCTTCGACGCCTTCAGGATAAATAACATCAAGTGGGGTCACAGTTTCACCCTGATAATTTCGGTAGCGAATAAGTTCGCCACTTTCATTAAATCCATTACTTCGTGGCACGATAACATTTTCAAAACCAAAATCAATTTCATCGGCAACGAGATCGCTGTAATTAATTTCGTGAATCGGTGCATACGTTAATGACGTCTTACGATCAAGTGTACGGTCATGCGATAAAATAATAACCCCATCGTTTGTGATGGAGATATCGGTTTCCATCATCACGTTGGTATCAACGCTGTACGCATTATAATAGGCTTCAAGCGTATTATCTGGAAACTCGTGATTTCCACCCCCGTGCGCAATTAACAACGGACGTTCTGTTGAACGTAAAAAGGGGTTCTCGCCTTCATGATTGTCCCCAGGCGAGGTGAATGCGAGCAAACCGTATACTAAAATAAAACCAAGTAAGACAAATAATATGACACGCTTATTCATCATGCGTTTCATCAAATCACCTCGTTAGTTTTATTATACAAAAAGATGTCATTTCACTACGTAAAAACACGTATTTTTTTGACATCCTATGGTTTTAACAATCCTTTTCTGTCATAATTTTAACAATTTCTTTATCGGTTAATCGCATCCCATCACGCGCTAAACGACCAACATTACGTATCGTTTCTTCCACGCCTTTAGCAATAATACCATCGCCACCGAGAAACTCTTGGCCATCTAAGTACATCTCATACCCGAGGATACCTGTATCAACAGCGGTAGCAATTTTAGCGGCGCACGACGGTTTCGCCCCATCACAAATCATACCCGAAATAATCGCTAAAGCATTGACAATTGTGTGTGCGATTTCTTCAAATTTACCACCGTGTAAATACGCAATCCCTGCACCACTTCCGGCACCGGAAAAGACAGCACCACAATAAGCACTTAAACTTCCAACGCCTGTTTTTTGATGAATAGTAACAAGATTAGAAATCACCAATGCACGATACAAGGTATCCGCTTTTACGTTGAGTGCACGCGCGTAAACAACCACAGGAATGGATGCAGTAATCCCTTGATTGCCACTACCTGATACAATCGTAACGGGAAGTTTGCTGCCGCCCATACGGGCATCTGAAGCAGCTGCTGCCATTGCTTTGGCTTTGTTTTTTAGATGATTTGGATCACTTTTCATTAAGACCGATCCAATATTCGCGCCGTAATTCTTATTTAATCCTTCATCTGCTATGCGCATGTTGTTTTCAATTTGTGCATCCAGCAACGGTTTGATTTCAGAAATCTCAACGGTTTCTGCAAAATCAACAATCGCTTTAACCGTTAACTGTGACTTTTTCTGGTCTTTTCCGATGGTTTCATGAACGTAATCTTTTGCTAAAAGTATTTCATGATTATGTTCAATCAAGACAAAGTTTGTGTGGTGATTAATAATACGTACTTTTGCGTAATCATCCCCATGGTACACAGTCATTTGAACATCAAACACGTACTCAGAATCAATCGGACCCACATCAATGTGGGTGTGATTTAAAAACGTCTCGATTGCTTCTTGATCGGAATCATTAACCTCGGATATAACATCCAAACAACGAATCGATTTACCCACGATAATACCAGCGCTTGTTGCCACTTTTATCCCTTTTAAATTATTTGTGTTGGGCACAATAACGCTTTTCGCGTTTTTTATAATGCTTTCGCTCACTCGAACATCAACACGTAATGGTTCTTTTCCCAAAACTTCTTTTGCTTTTGCTGCGGCTAAAGCAATTGATATGGGTTCTGTACACCCTGTTGCAGAAATCAACTCTTCTTTTAAGATGGCCAGAAAAGCATCGTATGTATCATCGTGCTTGTTCATCGTATCACCTCTTTGTTGTTTAATAGTCTTGATTTATTCGATCTTAAGTTCAATGCATAAAATTAAGCTTTATAATGCTTGGATGGCTAAAAAATACACATAAACTTAAGTCACAGATTTTACACTACAATACCATTATACACGGCATTGAATAATAGTAAACGAAGGAAATGGAAACGCGCATAAAAAAAAGCCGTTTTGGCTTTTTTTTACGATGATTCTTTATTGGATACCACAACTTGTGGAAATGGAATTTCGATGTCATGTTTGTTTAAAAATAGCACAAGTTCATGACGGATTTTACGTTCAGTAGCAAAATGTGCACCGGTTTTCGTTTTCGCCATAATGCGCATATTTATACTTGAATCCGCCAGTTCAGTAACGCCTAAGAACGATGGGATTTCAATAATATCGTCAAACTTCTCTTTGAGCGATTCCATTAACTCCGGCATGATTTCAGTAACTTTAGCTAAATCTGTTTCGTATGCAACGCCAAAATCAACAAGGGCGGTGGTATTGTTGCGTGACCAGTTAATAAGTCGTCCAATGCGTCCGTTGTTTATGATAAGCAAAGAGCCCATAAAATTTTCCACATGCGTGACATGTAAATTCATGTGAACAACTTTGCCTTTAAACCCATCAACTTCGATGGTTTCACCTAAGTTATAGGCATTATCCATAATGATAAAAAAGCCTGAAACAATATCGCTAACAAGATGCTGCATCCCAAAGCCAATCGCGAGCCCTAAAATACCAGCTGCCGCTAAGATCGGAGTAATTTCAAACCCGATTTCGGTCATAATCGCGAGCGTTACAATAAACCATATAATGACACTCAAAACACCCGCAAGTAAATTTCCGAGCGTTTTGCCTCGAACTTCACCTTTTTTACGTTGAAACGCGTTAATTATAATGCGTCGGTTTAATCGACTAAGCGCTACCCCTGCAACTAGCCAAATTAGAATCACAATTAATAGCACGACAAACCCTGAAAGGGCTTGGCTTACATTAAAACGATCAATTAATAATTCGTTTATATAATACTGTAATTCATTCATGTTTTCCCTCCACTTCTTTTTATCTATTAAATCATGTTTAACGTTTATAGTCAAAAAAACATATTTAAAAAACCCACAATTAAGTGGGTTTTATCCTATGTTGTAATGGATTTTTTGCTTCGCATATTTACACGCGGATCTACAACCGCATAAAGAATATCAACAATCAATGCTCCAACTAAAGCAAAGCTCGCATAAAACAAACTGATGATGATAACATCTGGCACACGAATATAGAAGAAACCGCCACCATCAACCATGCTTACAATCGATCGTAAAAACCAAGCTGAGATTCCCCGCATACCATAAACCGGTTCAATGAAAAATGATGTCATTAAAACGGACGTAAATAGCGCTGGCATTGCGTTTAAAATTGGTATAAGTGAATTTCGAACGGAATGTTTAAACACCGCGTGTTTTCGTGTCAACCCTTTCACTCTAGCCAGCAACAAGTAATCGGAGTTTAATGATTCAACCAACTCACCACGCACAAGACGCGCAAGAGTCGCAATGGCTGGCCCGGATAAGGCAAGCACAGGAATAACTAGTCCCTTAAGTGATCGAATCAACGTGGGCTCGAAAAAAGCATCTGGGTATTGCGATGGCACCCACCTTAGTTGAAACCCTAAAATGATAACGAGTGGAAACACCAAAATAAAACTTGGGATTGAACTAAATATCATAATGAACGTTGAAATTACATTATCGATCCATGTGTCTTTTTTTATCGCAGCGATAAACCCCAGCAATAACCCAAAGGTTGTATAAATGAGAGCGACAATTAAGTTCACTCGAATAGTAAGCGGGGCGCGACGCATTAAGGTATCCCAGATCTCTTCACCACGCGGTGAATATCCCCAATGCCAATCGGTCACAATATTTCGAATAAACACAATAAAGTTACTCCATACAACCATAAAATTTTCTAAAAAGGATAAGCGTGGTCGCGGCCCAAAGTTATGAAGCATAACCATGCTCGTACTAATATAAAGGATTGTTACAATTAAAACGACGGTCACCGCCATCCAAAAGAGTCGAGCAAGTATATATCGAACCATGACGTCCACCTCTTTCTCATAAAAAAAACATTATTACGCCATCTCATTAAAATCAATTTTATCCTACAAACGGCTATTTTTCAATGCTTATTTGGAAAACAAATTAAAATAAACATTATAATACGAGAAACATTCTTAAGCTACAATAAAAAGACACTCAACTGTAGACTGAGTGTCTTGAATTTTTAAGATTAACGTTTTCCTGCATCAAACGGTTCACCAACAGCACGTGGTGCGGATGTGCCTTTTGAATAAATCGATAAAAGAACTAAGGTTGCTATAAACGGTACCATGCTCCAAACCTCGGATGGAAGATTCCAGTGTTGAATAATTATAAATCGATTTGGTACTTCTGAAACAACACGGAACAGTGCGAATAAAAAGGCAATAACAACAAGTCGCACCGGTTTCCATTGACCAGAAATCAATACCGCAAGCGCTAAGAATCCAAAGCCCGCCACGGAACCATCAAAACGCGTTGAGAAACTCAACACAAACATCATTCCACCAAGGCCAGCTAAGGCTCCTGAAATCATGACACCAGCGTAGCGAATCTTATAGATATTCACACCTAAGGAATCCGCTGCGTGGG
>SLQR01000075.1 GCA_007131405.1 Candidatus Izemoplasma sp. | reverse complement strand
TGGCGCGTGTATTAAGAAAAGATCTAGATACTCAAATCCAAGCGCATCGAGTGTTTTTTCAAACGCTTCAAGCGTCTCTTCATAGGTCTTAATGTGACTTTCAAGTTTTGATGTGACAAAAATGTCTTCACGTGGGATTTTCGAATCTTTTACGGCTCTTCCGACACTTTCTTCGTTTTGATACCCTTGTGCGGTATCAATATGACGGTAGCCATTTTTTAAAGCAAGTGTCACCGATTGGTAAGCTTCCTCACCATTCTCAACTTGCCAGGTTCCAAAGCCAACTTTCGGAATCTTAATGCCATTACTTAATGTATACGTTTGATCAATTAGTTTCATTTAATTGCCTCCTTTTGACTTATTATAGCATGAAGTAAAAAAGGTCAAGGGCAAGATGAACTTAAATTAAAATGAAAATAAACCAAAACCGCTAAACAAAAACATTTTCATTTAATTGCGTTTAATCGTGTAAAAACCATTTATTTAGAAATATTCTAAAAGTTACGAAAACGTTATAGTAAAATGCTTACATCTGTGTTAACCTATTTACGAAAACGTTATAGTGACAATGGAGGCCAACATGATTAAACAATATGAAACGTCTATGTATAGCGGATACCAACAAGAAAAACTTATTCAATCTGACCAAAAGTCGGATTTTTCGCTTAGCCTAGATAAAAATAAAACGTATCAAGAAGTCTTAGGGTTTGGAGGCGCTTTCACAGAAGCCGCAGCTTATACCTTTTCTAAGATGACACCGTATAGTCAAGAAAAAATCATCAAAGCGTATTTTCATCCAACAGAAGGATTAAACTATAATCTTGGTCGCGTGGCGATTCACAGTTGCGACTTTGCGCTTGAAAACTACACCTATGTAAACGACCACGATAAAAGCCTCGAAAGTTTTTCCATCGAACGCGATCATCAATGGGTTATTCCGATGGTTAAGCAAGCCGAAAGCATGCGTGGGGAGTCAATCGAACTGCTTGCCTCACCGTGGAGTCCACCAGCGTGGATGAAAACCAATAACGACATGAACCACGGGGGCGAACTGTTGCCAGAATATTACGAGACTTGGGCAAAGTATTACGTCAAGTTTCTCGATGCGTATAAAGAAGCGGGGATCAATGTCTTTGCGTTAACCGTACAAAACGAGCCTGCCGCCAAACAAGTCTGGGATTCTTGTCTTTACACAGCAGCGCAAGAGCGCGACTTTGTTAAAAATCATCTAGGACCAACCTTACACAAGCATGGTTATAAAGACATCAAACTGCTGATTTGGGATCACAACCGTGATATCATCGTTGAACGCGCAAAAACGGTTTTAGAAGACCCTGAAGCGGCGAAATATGTATGGGGGACGGGCGTTCACTGGTACGTGTCTGAAGCCTTTGAAAACCTCTCAAAAGTCCACGATATGTTCCCCGATAAACACTTGTTATTTACCGAAGGCACCATCGAAGGTGGTGTCGCCTTAAAAGATTTTAAAACAGGTGAACGTTACATGCGAAACATGATTGGTGATTTTAGTAATTACCTTGAAGGGTTTCTTGATTGGAATCTCATTTTAGATGAACAAGGTGGTCCAAACCACGTTGGCAATTACTGCGACGCACCGATTATCTGTGACACGAAAAATGATATCGTGCATATCAACACATCATATTACGCGATTGGGCACTTCAGTCAATTTCTTGAAGTGGGCGCCAAACGCATTAAGAGTCAAATGACTCATCCTTATGTCACCAATGTTGCATTTGTAAATCCTAACGGTGATGTTGTGGTAATCCTTCAAAACGAAACCGATAACGACACCGACTTAACCGTCAAACTTGGAAAAACCACGCAGACGATTCATATGAATAAGCGTAGTTATTCGACACTAATTATTCGAGGTGAAGCATAATGAACGATTACTACTTTAAAAACGAAACCTTCGTGGTTGAAAACTACAATCAAAAAAAGACCTTTGCGAACTTCTTACCAGGAGTCGCAGGGAAAATGGGTATTCCTTTATGGGCCTTTTACGTCAACCGAGGGCAAGGGATTGCCGGGTACGGCTTGCAAGATAAAAATCATCCAATTATGCCGTTTACACCAGCCAATAAAGCGTATGAAAGTGCACCACTAACAGGATTTCGCACCTTCATTAAAGTGAATGGAGAGGTGTACGAACCGTTTAAGGTTGACGGCACGCATCCTCATAAAATGGAAATCTTACCGGCATCATTTCGTTTAAGTGAAACCAATGAAACCCTTGGGTTAACAATTGAAGTTACCTACTTTGGGCTAAGCAATATGCCACTTGCTGGTCTTGTGCGACATGTCACGATTAAAAACATCAGCAGCGAACCAATGACCATCGAAGTGCTTGATGGGATTGCGGAAATCTTACCTGCTGGCATTCAAAACGAAGCGTTTAAATCGGTGTCCAATCTTTTAGCCTCATGGATTGATGTAGAACACCTTGATCAAGATTTCGCGTTTTACACCTTACGTTCAACAACAAACGATTCCAGTGAAGTTGGGGGCGTTGATGCCGGAAACTTCTACGTCGGCCTTGTAGACAATGAGCGTGTCAAACCACTTGTCGATACGGCGCTTGTGTTTGGCCAAAACACCACCAAAACCCAACCGACACAGTTTATGGTGACATCGCTTGAAGCATTAAAAAATGCCAACCAAGTCACCACCAATAAAATACCATGCGGGTTTATCCCAGCATCGAAAACACTTAAAGCGGATGAAACTTTAACCATTTCAGCCGTTAGCGGGCACGTCACCTCAATCGAGGTCTTAGAAAAATCACTTGATGCTTTGTCAAATCCACACTTTGTGGCGGAACAACTTAACGAAAGCACACAAGTCATTGAGACACTCTTAAACGATGTGTCGACCGACACCGCGTTGCCGCTCTTTGATCACTACGTCAAACAAAACTATCTCGATAATTCTTTACGCGGTGGGTATCCGGAGAAGATTGGCAATAGTATTTACCATCTATACTCAAGACGCCACGGCGATTTAGAAAGAGATTACAATTTCTTTAGTTTAGCCCCAGAATACTATTCACAAGGTGGTGGTAATTTCCGCGATGTTTGTCAAAACCGTCGCATGGATAGTTTTATCCACCGGGAAGTTGAAGCCTTTAACGTTCACCATTTTGCGAGTTTAATTCAGCTCGATGGGTATAACCCACTTACCGTGAACGGCATCGTCTTTGAACTCAATAAAACCATTGATCAAGAAGCGTTAATGAAAAAACTCTTTAAAAACCATACAGAAAAAATTCTTGCGTTTCTTAAAAAACCATATACACCAGGCAATATTGTGAACTTTATTGAACAAGAACATATTGACGCAAAAGTGTCTGTAAAAGAATACCTTGACACCATTATTGAACATTCAACCCCAAGCATCAACGCTGCCTTTGGGGAAGGATACTGGGTTGATCATTTCACGTACCTCATCGATTTGGTCGAAAATTACGAAAGTATTTACCCCGATAAAATGGATGCTTTACTTTATAACGATGAAAACTACGCATACTTTGATTCACCGGTTACGGTAAAACCACAATCGGAAAAAATTGTTCTGAATAATAAAGCATGTGTCCGTCAATACGGCAGTTTGCGCCACTTTGACAAAGAAAAACTTAAACGCTTAAACATGAATCCACACGTTGCCAACTGGAGTAAAATAAACGATGAAATCTATACCTCAAACTTATTTACCAAGTTGCTTGTCTTAACCTTAAATAAACACAGCCTACTTGACCCTGATGGCATCGGGATTGAAATGGAAGCGGAAAAGCCAGGGTGGAACGATGCGATGAACGGCTTGCCAGGCTTACTGGGTTCAGGCGTCAGTGAATCAATCGAGTTATGGCGTATTGTGACCTTCATGCTAAAACATGTTCGCCACGAAACCTTAAGCGTACCAAAAGAAATCAGCACACTGTTTAACCACTTAACAAACGCGCCATCCTATGAAGCACGCTTAACGGCACGTCACACGTACCGCGACGCGATACGCTTTGGGTTAGAAGGCGCGGTTGAAGTCCTTGATGGCAAAGCCATTGAAGATTATCTAGCTCAGTTAAAAAATCACCTTGAAGCGAAAACGATTGCCTTGTATGAAGAACACGGAAACATTGTGCCAACGTTCCTCTACTATGAGGTAACTGAATTTGAGACATTAACCGAAGATGGCAAAGTACGGACTTCGAACAAAGGCTATGACCTTGTGAAACCAAAAACCTTTAAGCGTCACGCCTTACCACGCTTCTTAGAAGCCCCAGCGCGACTCTTAAAAACTGATTTCCCAACGGACAAACTGCATGCCATGTATGAAGCCATCAAACAAACAGAAATCTATGATGATAAGCTTAACATCTACAAAACCAGTGAGTGTCTGAATTCTCAAGACATCGAAATCGGTCGAATTCGTGCGTTCACCAAAGGGTGGCTTGAGCGCGAAAGCAATTTCTTGCATATGACCTATAAATATTTACTCGGACTCTTGAAAGCTGGATTGTATGACGATTACTATGAAGCACTTGAAACCAATCTTGTGTGTTTTATGGACCCAGCGGTTTACGGACGCAATCCACTTGAAAACTCAAGTTTTATTGCGCCAAGCAACAACCCAGACCCAGCACTTCATGGTCAAGGCTTCTTTGCACGATTAACGGGGTCAACCGTTGAAACGCTAAACATGTGGATGGTGATGATGACTGGTGGTCAACCGTTTTTGACTAAAAACGGTGAACTTGTCTTTAATCTGAAACCGAAACTGCATAAAAAATTCTTTAAAGACGACCATACATTGTCGTTTACCTTCTTAAAAAACACGCAGATTACATACATTAATGAATCGAACCAGCATACCTATGACCGTGCCGATATTCATAAAATTGAACTCACGAAAAACGGTCAAACGGAAGCGGTTCACGCACCAATAGTCACCGGGAATCAAGCGGAGGCTATCCGAGATGGGCTTTATGAAACTATAAAAATATATTTAAATAAAGTAGGAGGAGAAGTATGAAAAAATTATTAAGTCTTGTTTTAGTAGGTTTATTCCTATTCGCATTGACAGGTTGTCGTCGCGAAGCGGATATCACAGCACCGGAATTAACAGGTGTTGTTGATGTAGAGGTTATCATGGGAACAGAGTTTGATCCAATGGATGGCGTTACCGCCATTGATGATGTTGATGGTGACATCACGGATCAAGTGACGGTTACTGGAACAGTAAATACAGATCAAGTTGGTGTGTATTACTTACGTTATGCAGTTGAAGATAGCGCAGGAAACCGTACTGAAAAAGCGCGTTACGTTAGGGTTGTCGTTGACCCAGATATGGTTGGGGACGGCATGGTACCAAACGGCGACTTCTCACTTGGCTGGGCTTTATGGTCAACTAGCACAGGTAATGAAGGCGGACAAGGAACATTTGAAGTCGTGAATGAAGAACTAAAAATTGACATTACAAGTGTTTCAGGTGGTATGTGGGAACCACGTTTAGAAAGTGACTTAATCGAGTTTGAACAAGGAAAAATGTACGAAGTTACATTTGATGCACGTGCTGTAGATCCACGCGCTATTCACGTACAAATTGGTGAGTTATTACCAGCGGCACCTTGGTTTGTAAACTTTAAACCAGCGGTACCAGTTGTTGTAGATTTAACGACCGAAATGGAAACCTATACCTTCCAGTTCAAAATGGATCTTGAAACCAACCCAAATGGTCGTTTATTGTTTGAGTTTGGTACAGTTGCAGGAACAATTGGTACAGACAATTTACTGACGACTGTTTACCTAGACAATATTGATATTCGCGAAATCGATGAAATTATCGATGATATTCCACCAGTGATTAGTGGTGTAAATGATCGTACAATTGTTGAAGGAACGGAATTTGATCGATTAGCAGGTGTTAGTGTTCTTGACAATGTTGACGGTGAAATTACGTTAACAATGGACAATGTAACCGGTGAAGTTGATGTGAATACGCCAGGTGAATACACCTTAACGTATACTGTATCGGATGCAGCAGGAAATGTGGCTGAAGTTACACGTATCATTACGGTTATTGAAGCACTTGAAGATGATGAGCCTAGAGGAGCAGACTATGGATGGCGTATCTTTACGGAAGCTGCACAAGGCAGTGCAGAAGTTGTTGATGGTGAATATGTAGCTACATTTACTAATATAAGTGTATACCAAAACTGGCACCTACAAATTATCCAAGATTCAATTGGTATGGGTGCACCTGAAGAAGAAGGAACGATGCAATTAGAAGCAGGTCGTACTTATCGTGTGACGTTTGATGCTCGCGCAAGCGTGGCTGGAAACATTAACGTTGCGTTTGGACACCCAGGTGGTGGATGGACTGAGTATCACTTAGAAGAAGATGTTGCGATTACAACTGATATGGAAACCATCTCATTTGATTTTACGCTTGATTCAGACGGTGACTATGATGTCTTATCACAATTTAAACTTGAAATGGGTATGTTATTCTCAGGTCTTGAGGGTGAACAATACTTCGTGCTTGACAATGTGATGATTGAAATCTTAGAAGATGAAGAGTTTGTTGACGCAGAATTAATCGTAAATGGTGTTTTTGAAGCCGAAGAAATTCGTGCGGGTTCAGTTTACGGTTGGCGCG
>SLQR01000112.1 GCA_007131405.1 Candidatus Izemoplasma sp. | reverse complement strand
TATGCGTGTTGCTGGTATCGTCGTTGAGTATAATCCCTTGCATTACGGACACTTACACCATCTAAATGAAACAAAAAAACTATCGGGTGCAGATCTTGTAATCGCAGTCATGAGTTCCCATGTTGTGCAACGTGGTGAGTTCAGCATCGCCGACAAGTTTACCAAAACAAAATGGGCCCTAAAAGCCGGCGTGGATTTAGTGATTGAACTGCCCGGCGTTTTTAGTTTACAAAGTGCGGATTTGTTTGCGCGTACAAGCGTTGATATTTTGCATCGCCTGGGTGTCACTGATCTTTATTTTGGCAGTGAAACTGGCGACATCAAACCCCTTGAGTTTCTTGTTGAACTGATGAATACCGACCAATACCACGACCAACTTAAACACCACATGAATCAAGGGAAAAGTTACCCAACAAGTTCGGACCTCGCGCTAAAATCGTTAACAGACTCAGAGATATTCGCCCTCCCAAACAACATTCTCGGGCTTCAATATTTGCGTGCAATCAAGGATCTTAAAAGCCCAATGAAAGCCCACACCATCAAACGCTTAGCCGCTGGGTATTACGATGATATTGTGGACGATAGCGCGATCCAAAGTGCTACCTCAATTCGTCGACTTCATGGCAATCAAGCCCCCATCAACGCTTTTGTTCCACCTTATGTTCACCGCGACCTCTCAACAATCGACCCCTTTGACGATACCCGTTTATTTCCTTATATGATGTATACACTAAAGACCTCAACAGCTGAAACATTACGTAATCTTTTTGGCTTTGAAGAAGGGCTTGAAAATCTATTCTTAAAACACCATGACGCAGGGTCTTACAGCGAATTGCTCGAGCGTTTATCAAGTGCTCGTTACACAAACGCCAAAATTAAACGCACACTGATGCACATGGTAATCGGCATAAAAAAAGACGTTTTAACCACATTTGAGATTCCATACATTCGCGTGCTTGGGATGAATAAAACAGGTCAACAGTACTTAAACCGCATAAAAAAAGACTATCCCATTCCATTAATTACCAAAATAAAAGCCGATAAACATCCTTACCTTGATTATGAACTTCGCATCACGCGTCTTTTTGACTTAGTGCATCAAACCAACTACTTTAAACAAGAGTTCAAACCGGTAATAATAGTTTAGTATTTCAGTTGCTTGCAGCAAGTGAAAATACTATAATTAACCCGGGTGATAAAATGGACAAAATAGAGACAATAAAAAAACATGTTGGTGATGTCGTCGACCCAACATCCAAAAAAACATTAGCTGAGTCTGATGGCTTAAAATACGTATCCATCGATGATGAGAAAAACACAGTAAATCTTGTCATAGGACTTGAAAAAGTTGATGATAAAATCAAGCAGCAAGTCACACGAAGTGTAGCAAAAATCATTAAACTTGATTTGCAGTACACCGGACTTAAAATTGATTTTCAACTCCTCAAACTTGACGAAAGCATCTTAAACAAAGAGCGTAAAGTGAAATACATTGGGATTGCCAGTGGTAAGGGTGGCGTTGGAAAATCAACCGTGGCCGCAAATTTAGCGTTAGCTTTAAGCCGTTTAGGCAAAAAAGTAGGACTTATTGATGCGGATATTTACGGAAGCAGTATTCCGACCATCTTTGATATGGAAATTGTATTGCCAAAAGCCGATGAAAACGAAAAAATTATTCCCTTTGTAAAAAGTGGTATTGAAATTATGTCAACAGAGTTTTTCCTAAAAGATGACAAGCCGCTTATGTGGCGAGGTCCAATGCTTGGGAAAATGTTAAATCACTTCTTCTATGACATTGCATGGAGCGAAGAACTTGAGTACATGCTTGTTGACTTACCACCAGGAACTGGGGATGTGGCCATGGATATTCAAAAACTGATTCCGGAATCAAAAATGATCATTATAACCACGCCACATAAAAGTGCTTCACATATTGCGGTGAAAGCTGGTTTTGCAGCAAAAGAACTTAACCACGAACTTCTTGGTGTTATTGAAAACATGAGTTTCTTACGTCATAACGATGAAAACCTCAACATCTTTGGTGAAGGTGGCGGAAAAGTCGTTGCCGATCGTTTAGAAACGGATTTGATTGGACAAATTCCAATCGGTCAACCAAAAAGTGGTCACCACAGTTTGTTTGATATGCATGAAGAAATTGGCATCAACTACCTTGGTTTAGCCAACAAATTAATTAAAGATCTTAACTAAGTAAAAGGTGAATTCAATTATGAATTCACCTTTTTTAATGTCTATTTCACGCTTTAATACCCTGCATTTCAAGCAACTCGTTCGTCGGAATTTTTGTGCGTAAATCTTTCATTTCGTAACGGTACACTATATATGACGCCAACCCAGCCACTAAATCGGCCACCAAGAACGTCAACCAAATACCGGTAATACCAAAGAGATAGGTAAACAGATAAACAAGTGGAATAAACAAAATAAACTGTCTTGACATCGCCACTAAAAAGGCGCGCACTGGGTATCCCATGGCTTGGTATACACTCGATAAAACCACTTGGAACCCAATCATTGTAAACCCTACACTGATAATCCTAAACGCCCTCGCCCCTTCGGTAATAAAGAACGTATCGTTTTCAGGACTGAACACACGGAATAAAACGTCAGCACTCACAAGGGTCACTAAGAAAATACCCACAAAGTATATCATTATGAGTCGGACACTATAGGTCAACACATCATGAAGTCGTCTGTGAAACTTCGCCCCAAAATTAAAGCCAACAATCGGAATCAAGCCTTGCACAAGACCAAACCCAGGTAGCAGCAAGAACATGATCATCCGGTTTATAACCCCATAAATGGAGATATAGATTCCAGGACCAATATCAACCGGCGCATACGCATTAATCAAGTTGTTAATAATGATGACAAGCACCGCACCAAGCGTGTTTCTCACAAAGGTCGGCACCCCAATGGCGACGATTTCTCGAGTCATTTTAAAATCAAATTTATGAATTGTTCGTAAATTCACATTGAGTGACGATTCAGGCGATAAGGCTCGAGAGAAAATGTAGATAAAACTCGAGGTTTTCGCAATTAGTGTCGCGAGTGCTGCGCCGCGAACACCCATGCCGAATCCCCAGTCAAAAATAAAGATTGGATCGAGCACAATATTAACGATGGCGCCAATCAAAAGGGAAATCATAGCGATATTGGCTCGTCCTTCGGCGCGGGTTAAATTGTTAAGCACAATCGCAAGTGAGAAGGGGACTAGACTGATTAAAATAAAAACCATATACTCTTTTGCGTAATCAAAGTTTTCTGCGGAGGCGCCGAAAAAATACAAGATGGGATCAACAAACAATAAAGCAATAATCGTGATGGTTATCGAGATAATAACATTCAATAATAACGCCGTGTTTACAGCCCGTGTCATCGATTCTTGATCGCCACGACCATAAGCACGTGAAAAAATGGATGAACTTCCGATTCCAATCATTAACCCAATAGCGAGGACAATCATTTGAATTGGAAAGACAATGGCTAAAGAGCCAATTGCGATTTCGCCAGCACCACGTGCCACGAAAATCGTATCAACTAAGTTGTATAACGCATTGGCCATCATCGCAATCGTTGCTGGAATCGAAAGTTTAATCAGTAGTTTTTTAACATCCATGCCGCCAAGCATTTCACTGCGTTCTTTATTCATGCTATATCACTCCATCTTCTCAAATATTATAGCATTTTTTTACTCATTTTTCTTCTTGAAATTCACTTTATAAACGATCACGGAGTTTTGCCACGTATTTCTTTCGTTGTTGGTAACTTGATAAGGCTTCCTTATAACGTGCATTTTTCTTAGCGTATTGAATCAACCACTCCGTGTATTCATCAAGCGCTTCTAAATCATGCGTTTGTTTTGCAAGGGGTAAAGCGATTGACATAATGTAGCGCTTGCGGTCAGAGTCAACACGCTCATCATATTGAGTGAACCATACTTTTTCTTTCAAACTGTTCTCTTCAACTGCATTGGTAAGCATGAGTCCACGTATTCTACGGTAGAGTTTTGAGTCTTTTTTCGTGATTTTGAGAATACCGATTACACAACGAGCATACCACTGATCTTTTGGCAGTTTCAATACCTTTGTGAAATGCCCAATCGCCGCTTTATAATCCCCCAGCAAATAATAAGCGTGACCAAAAATAAAGTGTGCCATCGATGGATAAACATTAAGCGCTAACTCAACATCAATTTTTTCTAATAACGCTTTGCCTACGGCTTTATTTTCTTTCATGCTGTAGTGAAGGCGATACAGTTCGAGTGTGACTAAACGCTTAAGGGACTGATGTTTTTCCAAATACCGATGCGCTAAATTTCCATAATACTCTGCACTGATGCTTTTTCCCATCGCATAACAAATATACGCTTTATATAATTTATGCAGAACCTCAATCTCGTGGCACTTCTCATCCATCGTGTTTAATGTATCACTAAGTGCAAGTGCCGTTTTGTAGTCTTGTATTTCGTAGGCAGTTACACAAGACAACATAAGAAAAAGTTCAAGCATTCGGTGTGTCATCGTGCCTACGTGCGGTTCAAGTGAAGCAATTTTCCTTTTCGCATCATGCCACTTGCCTTGTGAGGCATAAAGCGAAAGTTTAAGCATCGATCGCACCGTGTCATCTTCAAAGTGTTTTGTTCGCTCAATCGTGTTGCCCAGTTCTTCAATATCTTCATAAAAAAAGAACACTATCACTTCACGGATAAATGCACTTGCATCAAGGTGCGCTTGTAAATACGTCGAGTCAATGTCAAGGCGCTCTGAAATTCTTTGAATCGTATTGTTTTTAGGAATGATTCGACCATTCTCAAGTTTGGATAGATAACTTACACTGCATAGCCCTTTAGATAAGGTGTTTTGTGTGTAATTTTTTTCGAGTCTTATCCGTCGAATCACCTCGCCAATAATTGACGAACTTCGGTACATACTGTCTTCAAGCTTTTGAGTAATCAAAGCCTCCGTTCTTCTTGCGTACATATACTTCCTCCTTAAATATTATCTTCCTTCATTGTAATGAATTTTAAATAAAAACCCCAAACACTTTACATGAAAAAATTACTAACTTAATTCACCAAAGAAAATAATATGCCCCTGAATTATAAAAAAAGATCTCGAATATCGAGATCTATATATTGGGGTAGCGACACTCTGTTTTTAAAGGACAACCATCGCAGTTGGGATTGCGCGCTGTGCAATGATAGCGTCCAAAAAATATCATTTGGTGATGGGTTTGTGACCATCGATTTTTCGGAATCTTTCGCATTAATTTTTCTTCAACTTTTCGAGTGTCGTCATTCAAGTAAGCCAGTTTAAGTCGTTTTGATACCCGTTCAACATGGGTATCAAC
This sequence comes from Candidatus Izemoplasma sp., assembly GCA_007131405.1. GTDB lineage: Bacteria > Bacillota_I > Bacilli_A > Izemoplasmatales > Izemoplasmataceae > SLQR01. Next base: position 16,817 of record SLQR01000112.1, on the reverse strand, counting down.
GGCAATACGAGGGACGTCATACCAAACACTTAAAACAACGTTTGCAGTCTTCCTTCCAACACCAGGTAGACTTTCAAGCGCGGCTTGACTTGATGGCACTTTACCTTGATATTCTTCTTTAATTTTAAGGCATGTTCTTTGGATGTTTTTTGCTTTGTTTTTGTAGAGTCCAATACGTCTTAAATCGTTTTCAAGGGTTGTGAGTGGTGTCTTTATGTAATCATCAAGCGATAGGTATTTTTTAAATAAATCTACGGTGAGTTTATTAACGGAAACATCCGTTGTTTGGGCACTAAGCATGACCGCAATTAAGAGCTCGAGTGCGTTTGTGTGATTAAGTTCACAGTGTGCTTCAGGGTACATCATGTTTAGTGTCTCTAAAACCGTTTCTACTCGTCCCATAATTTATGGAACTCCTTTAACACTTCTTTTTTCTTTGGTGGGGCTTTGACTTTTTCAAGTTGTTTGAGTAGGGCTTGATCAATTGCTTTAACCGATGTGTATTTTCGCTTCAACACATCAAGTGTGGCTTCTTTAACCATCTCAAATGTGTATTGATCTTCATCCAGCCATTTACCGACTATTTCCATGTCAAGTGGGGTTAATGGTTTTTGTAAACTGTCTTCGATGAACTCAACCCAACGATGGGTTTCCCCTTTATTTTGATCCGCGCGTTTCTTTTGAATATGGTCAATGACTTTACTAATGAAAAAATCGATGTCAAAGGTCTCTTTTTCTTTCCCTGCATCAGTTTCAATTAACTTAATGCGTAGATACCCCTTCGTCATCAACGATTCAAGTAAGGTTTCTGTCGCCTTAATGTCCATCGACATCCATTTTGAAAATTTCTTTGGGTTTATGATGCCTTCGTGTTCTTTTAAAAGCTCATTCAACTTAATTAAAGCAACCGCTTCAGCTTCAGAGAGGTTAAACTTATGGTAGTATTTAAACACAAGGTCTTTGTAGTCTAAAACACCCTCTTCGATGAGGGTTTTTAGTAAATATTTCACACAATCAACTCCTAAAACTTCATGCTTTTTTTCGCGAGCTTTTTTAACGCAAGTTCAGCGGCATGTTGTTCAGCTTCTTTTTTACTGTGGCCTTTTCCTTCACCCATCAAGATGTCATCCATGTACACACGAATCACAAATGTCTTATGGTGAGACGGGCCAGTTTCCGATACAATGCGGTATTCTAAACTGCGTTTATCAGATTGAACTAATTCTTGTAAGTGTGATTTATAATCGGTAAAATCATTGGTGCGGTCTTCTTCGATAAGCGGAAAAATAATTTTTTCTGCCACTTTGTAAACCTCTTCGAGGTCTTTATCCAAAAAGATCGCACCAACAAATGCTTCAAAGGCATCAGCAAGGAGTGCAGAACGATGTCTTCCTCCTGTTTTTTCTTCGCCATGCCCGAGCAATAAATATCTGCCTAAGTTGCAATCGTTGGCGTAATCAACAAGGGCACTTTCGCAGACATAACGCGCTCGCCTTTTTGTGAGATCCCCTTCGTGGTATTCTTTGTGTTGTTCAAACAAATATTTCCCTACTATGAGATCCAGTACTGCATCCCCGATATACTCAAGACGTTCGTTCGATTCTTTTTGTTGTTCATTGGCATACGATGAATGTGTCAGTGATGTTTCTAAAAGTTGTTTATCACGAAAATCGAGTCCAAAAAATGCTTCAAGTTCTTTCATTTTACTCACCTTCTTTTTCTATGACGTGATTCACTTTATTGATCACGTCTTGGCGAACGACATTTGCAGCTTGACGAATGCCATTATAAAAGCCTACTGATTTTGACGAACCTTGTGCTTTAATAACCACGCCGTTTAACCCATAAATCATTGCGCCACCAATTTCTTCTGGCGAAAGACGTTTTTTAAAACGTTTTAAGTTTTTCATTGAAAGCAATAAACCAAGTTTTCCAAAGAACCCACGTTTCAATTCTTGTTTTAACATTACGCCTACCCCTTTTGCAGTTCCTTCGAGAGTTTTCATCACAATGTTAGCGGTAAACCCATCACTAATTAAAATGTCACATGGGGGATCAAGCACGGCTTTTGGTTCAACATTTCCGAAAAAGTCAATGCTTGTGTTTTCTTTAAATAACGCAAAAGCATCTTGGTCAAGTTGGCGTCCTTTTCCATCTTCTGTTCCAATATTAATTAATCCTACTTTTGGCGATTCGATGCCTAAGATTTCTTTGGCATAAATTGTCGCAAAATAGGCTTGATGAAGCATGAACTCTGGTTTAATCTCAATATTTCCACCCGCATCTAGCAAAATGACCGGTTTCCCAGAAATCGAAGGAATCACCGGCGCAATCGCAGTACGTTTCATCGCTTTCATGCGTCCCACTAATATATGTGCACCTGCAATTAATGCTTGTGTTGCACCACTTGAGACCACGGCGTCATTCTCTTTATTGCGTACGCTACTTAAAGCCATCGCCATGGAACTCTTACGGTTACTACGAATCGCACGAATCGGATCTTTTTCGCCCATGTCAATCGTGCCTTCAGACTGGACGATACGTATACGTTCAGAATTGGTCAAATGCGGTTTTATTGCCAACTCATCACCATACAATGTAATCTCAATATCTTGAATCAATTTAATGGCCATCATTGCACCTTGAACTTGTTCTTTCGGTGCAAAATCACCACCCATAGCATCAACGGCTATTTTGATCATTATGTCCACCTCACATTGTTTTTCATTATATTTATTATATCATGTGAACGCTTTTTCACAACAACAAATGACTAGTTGACCATCGCTTTCATTACCCATTTTATTAACGACTCATAGGCTTTACTTGCTTGATAGGCTTTAACCATGGCATCGGCTTCACCTTTCATCATGGTAAGTAAGTCCATGTCGTATTCACTGTGGACATAAAGCCAATCTGGTCTTCCGCTTTGTTCTGTACCCACCAAATCGCCAAAGCCACGGTTTTTAAGATCATACTCACTCAACACAAAGCCGTCATAAACCTCTTCTAAAAGTGCGAGACGATTAAACGTTTCTTCATCGCCTTCATAGAGCAACAAACACGTTCCAGCTTTGCCTGATCGTCCAACACGTCCACGCAACTGATGAAGTTGTGCGTACCCAAAACGTTCTGCATGATACACAACCATCAACGTCGCATTTGCCACATCAATCCCAACTTCAATCACCGTGGTTGAGACCAAAATATCAATGTTATTCTCGGTAAAGTGGCGCAAGACATCTGTTTTTTGTTCACTTTCCATCTTCGCATGCAATAAAGCAACACGCGCTTTTGGATACCGTTTTTTGACCACTTCATAAATCGTCTTTACCCCAAATATACCTAGTTCCTTATTGGTTTCAATCATCGGCGAGACAATGTATATTTGCTCATTCCGTTTCAAGGTGTCCAGCATCGTCTGACGCACCGTTGATTTTGTCGCCTCTTTTACCACCTGTGTTGCAATGCGTTTACGGTTTTTTGGCATCGATTTCAACGTCGAAACATCCATGTCCCCAAACAGCGTCATGGCAAGCGTTCTTGGAATTGGGGTCGCGCTTAAATAAAGCACATCCGGCGCATTCCCTTTTGATTTTAACTGTTCACGTTGCGCGACACCAAACCGATGTTGTTCATCGGTAATCACAAGCCCTAAATTTTTGTAGGTCATCCGTTCAGAGAACAATGTGTGTGTCCCAACAACCCCTAAACACGTCCCGTCTTTAAGACTGCGTTCGATGATGCGTTTTTTTTCAGGAAACATCGAACCTGTTAAAAGTTCAACTGTATATGGTGTGTTTTGCAAAAATCGCTTAAAGGTATGGTAGTGCTGTTCTGCGAGTATTTCCGTCGGGGCCATAAAGGCCACTTGGTAATCTAGATCCATAACGGCAATCATGGCGAGCAGTGCCACAATGGTTTTTCCGCTACCCGTGTCTCCTTGTAACATACGCTGCATCACATGTGGTTTCCTTAAATCGTTAAGAATTTCTTCGAGTACTTCATGTTGTGATAAAGTCAATTCAAACGGCAACCCTTTTTTGATGGTGTCGATCACATCGTCACGAATAACCTTAGGCTTTTTCGCGACTTGATTAAAAAGATATTTCTTTATATGTACTTTTAGTTGATACAAAAACATTTCACGGTATTTCAAGCGCTTAATAACCTCATCAAGCGCGTCAACCGAAGACGGCTGATGCACTTCGTGAATAAAGGAGTTCAGGTCTAATAATTGATGTTTTTTTAACCAGTCTTCTGGTAAGTATTCTTTAATTTGAGCCCCATGGCTTAAACATTGTTCAACAATGTTAATGTATTTATTGTCACTGATTCCTTCAATGCGGTAAATCGGAACGACTCGCTCATCAAAGTTCTTTGCATGCATCACTTTGCTTGCGACAAGTTCGTTGCGCTTGTCATGAACCTTTGCATAAAGCACCACATCTGGGTTCGATCTTACAATGCGCATCACATAGCGTTGGTTATAAATTTTTACCGGGAAACGCAACCCTTCAACAGTAACAAAAAAAGATATAATTTGCATATTTTTACGAATGTAGGCAATTTTCGGTTCACTGTCAACACGGGCTTTGATGTAGTGGTAATTGCCATCATCAAGGTTAGCAAGTTCTGAGAGAAACTGTTTCTCGTATTTTTTTGGAAAGTTAAAGCAAATGTCTTCATAGTGAAAAAGCCCTGCACGATTCAGAGCTTCAACAGTTTTTACGCCAACACCTTTTAATTGCAATAATTCACTATAACTCATCGCAACACCTTCTTAATCGTATTATAGCATGTGAGCGCATAAAAAAACCACTCGTTAGAGTGGTTTTATCAGCTTATTCAACAGCAAGTAAGTACGCGTAAATATCTTGTTCACCCGCAACGGTTTCAATTTCAACCTCACTGTGTGTTTCTTCAATGTAGGCACGTAGTTTTTCGACTTCTTTTTCATCGACATCCGCACCATACATAATGGTAATGATTTCACTATCGTCATCAATCAATTTATCCATTAATTTCTTAACGGTTTCATAGCGATCACTTTCCGAGGCAATAATATCTCCATCTTCAATCCCAAGGTAATCATCTTTTTTAATCTCTAAACCATTAATGGCTGTATCACGTACGGCGTAGGTAACTTCACCTGATTTAACATGATTAATCAGTTCTTTCATTTCTTCAATGGTTTCATCGAGTTCTTGGTTCGCATCAAACATCGTTAACGATACATAGCCTTGAGGAATCGTTTTGGCTGGTAAAACAATGACGTTTTTGTCTTCAATGTTTTTGGCCGCATGTTCAGCACTCAAGAAGACGTTTTTATTGTTTGGAATAATTAAAATGTTGTCGGCATTAACTTGGTCAATCGCATCAATAAAATCTTGCGTTGATGGGTTCATTGTTTGGCCACCATCAATAATGTAATTAACACCCATCTCTTGGAACATGGCTTTTAATCCATCTCCATTAACGACCGTAATTATCCCATATTTCTTTTTCGTTTCCACGCGAAAATTATGACCATGGTCATGGCCACACGCATGTTCTCCTTCCCCATTCGCTTGCGCTGAATGAAGAAGCGTTTCTGTATGTTGTAACGTCATATTTTCAATTTTAAGATTAGCGAACTCACCGTAAATTTGTCCGATGTTCAACGCATCGCCTGGTGTAACTGTATGGATGTGGACTTTACAGATTTCTTCATCCGCTACCACCACAATTGAATCGCCGAGACGACTTAATTGCTTAACAAGTTTATCTTTATTAAATTTTTTCTCAGGATTTAATTGAATGATAAATTCAGTGCAGTACCCAAATTCAGTAACTTCTGTATCAAAAGCATGCGTTTTGCCTTTTTCTTTACGCACTTTTTCTTCTTCGTACATTTTGCCTTCTAATGCATCAAGCATACCTTCAGCAATAACGATTAATCCAGCGCCACCTGAATCCACCACGCCGGACTCTTTTAAGACCGGTAAAAGATCGGGTGTACGTTGAAGGGATGCATGCGCTTCTTCCAAGTAAACCTTCATGACATCTATAATGTCTGAATCCTCTTTTGCGAATGCTTCGGCTTTGTCGACCGCTTCTCTTGCAACGGTCAAAATTGTTCCTTCAACAGGATTAATAACGGCGCCATAAGCTTGCTCAACACCGAGTTTCAAGCCATTTACAAACTGTACAGAGTCCGCCGTAGTTAAATCTTTAAACGCTTTGGCAAACCCACTAAAAAGCTGAGATAAAATAACCCCAGAGTTTCCACGAGCACCCATCAGTAATCCACGGGATAATGCTTTACCTATTTTTTCAACACTTGCATCTTCTAAACTCTCTATTGACGCCACTCCAGACATCATCGTTGATTGCATATTGCTTCCTGTGTCGCCATCTGGGACTGGGAATACGTTGAGATCATTTATTTCTTGGTGATTATTTTTTAAGTTGATCGATCCATTTCGAATGATGGTTTTTAGTAGATTTCCATCGATTGCATTTGGACTCATAAATACTCCTCCATATTGTATAATATTTAATGGTTCGCACACATTATTTTTAAGTTAATTATCCTTTATATTTTTACTATAAAAGGACTTAATTTATTCTATCACAAGACATTTTATATTGCAACAAATAAAGCCCTACGTGCATTTTATAAAAATATTGCAAAAAAACTTGCAATATATTTCTGCTATGATATAATTATTAAGGTTTAGACGTAATACTATTTTGAACGGAGGTCTACTATGGCAAAAGAATGTTATGTAACAGGTAAAAAAGTCCTTTCTGGTAATCAACGCTCTCATTCATTAAGTACATCGAAGAGAAAATGGAAAGCAAACCTTCAAAAAGTAAAAATTGTTGAAAACGGAGAAACAAAAACTGTTTTCGTTTCAGCACGCGCTCTAAAGAAAAACAACTTAACAAGAGCTTAATTGCATACTATGAGGTCGATAGTATCGACCTTTTTTTATGGCATAAATGTAAAAATATCTCCCTCTTTTTTTTGAAAAAAACACTTCTCCAGTGTTTTTTTTTTAGTCTGATGATTCCATCACGAGCAGTAACCCTTCATCAAAGCTTACGGTGCCCGAGCCTTTGTTCGATACACATAGCGGATCATCAACCGCAAGATCATAATCTGTTATAGCGTAACTGAAGCCAGTCAGTGAAAGTTTCACGACATCTTCAATCGCAAAAAACGAAATATACGTTTGGGTGTTTTTAATGTCGTATTGTCCTGGGCTCAACATGTACATCTTATTTTTATCATTCATAAAGACAATCGTGCCTTGTTTTAAAAGCGCGATATTGGCATATGTGTGATCAAGGCGACTACCGATGCCGCCATAAACGATAATCTCCTCTGGATTTAACCGTAACGCTTCTTTGATGGCTAGATACGAATCCGTTTCATCTTTACGCGCCTTGTGGGTCTTTACCACTTTGGCGTGTTTTTTTATGTAGGCCGTTTCGGTTTCATCCGTTGAATCAAAATCACCAATCGCTAAATCAAGTTCTATACCATGTTTCAGGGCATGATACGCTCCCTTATCGACGCCAATAAGATATTCGTTTTCTTCTTTGGTGTACAAACGATCAAGCGAATAGTTCAACGGGTTGATAAACAGTTTAACAATCATACGCGTAACGTGTCCATTTGTTTTGCACGGTCTTTTGCTTTAAATATGTACGACCCAGCCACAAGCACATTGGCTCCAGCTTCAGTGCATAACTTAGCTGTCTCTTGATTGATACCGCCATCAACGACAATCGCAAAATCGTACCCCTTCGCTTCTTTAATATGGGCAAGTTGTCGGATTTTATCTAAACTCGCCGGCATAAACGCTTGGCCACCAAAGCCGGGTTCAACACTCATCACGAGCACAAGGTCAAGTTTGTGTAAATACGGTTCAATGGCAGCGATATCCGTCGCTGGCTTTATGGAAATACCCGCTTTAACCCCTTTTTCATGTAAGGCGTCAATTAACGCTTCAGCGTTATCTACGGTTTCAATATGAAACGTTATTTGATCTGAACCCGCTTCAATAAAGGCATCTATATAGGCTTCAGGATGCGTAATCATTAAATGCGTATCAAAGACTTGTTCGCTGTGTGGTCTTAATGCTTTTACCACAAGCGGTCCGATCGTTAAATTCGGCACAAAATGACCATCCATCACATCAATATGAAGCCATTCAGCCTCACGAACTGTCTCAATGTCTTCCTTTAACTGACTGAAATCAGCGGATAATATTGACGGTGCAAGGAGCATACAATCACTTCTTTCTGTAAAGCTTTTTTTGGTTTTTTATTTCATCGTAAATTAATGCATAGTGCGTGTAACGTTGTGCAGGCACTAAACCTTCATCAACCGCTTTTTTCACGGCACAACCTGGTTCATTTATATGATAACATCCACGGAACTTACAGCTTTCCGATAATGCAAGAAAATCGGGATAACAATGATGCAAGTGGTCGAGATCAATCGTATAAAAGTCTAATTTTGAAAACCCTGGTGTATCCGCGACTAATCCGCCGTGAATATCGAGTAATTCAGAATGTCTTGTCGTATGTTTGCCTCGACCAAGGGCTTTAGATATTTCACCCGTTTCAAGCGATAACCGAATATCCAAAGCATTTAGCAAACTGCTTTTTCCGCTCCCCGTTTGTCCCGCAAACACACTGACTGAATCGCGAATTAACGTCTTAATAACTTCGTGCGTTTGATCATCATGGATGCTTGTAAAGTAAACATCATAGTACGTTTCATAATACGCTAGTTTTTTCTTTAACGCTTCGAGTTCGGGGTCATCCAAAAGATCAATTTTAGTCACCACAATAACCGGTTTAATGCTTTCATGCTCAACAAGTACCAAAAAGCGGTCAAGCAAGAAAAAACTAAACTCAGGTTCTTTTGCGGAATGAATCAAGATAGCTTGATCCACATTGGTCACCGGTGGGCGAGCGAGATCGTTTTTACGGTCTTCAACCGCCACAATATGATCCTCATTAAACGTGACCATGTCCCCAACCTTCGGGGCAATATCAATATGACGAAACTTGCCTAATGGCTTAACCACCACTTTATTTTTATCCTTGTCCATGACAGTATACTGACCCCCGACAAGCTTTACAATACGACCTTTTTTCATAGATAACTCCTAAACTTGATAAATTTTAAGCGCCTCTTGAAGACTACGTTTTTTAATTTTATGACGGGCATGCAAGCTGCCAACATAAGCAACCAACCCAAAGACTACGAACGCAAGCACAATATCCCAGTGCTCCATGCGCAGTGGGAAGAAAAACCCAAACCAATCGAGCATCGTGCGCGTCAGTACGCCAAAACTATAAATAGCCAGTGGAATACTACTGATAAAGATTACCACATTCAGTTTAAAATAGCCACCCAATAATACCTTAGAAATCTCTTTATTTGTGTACCCCAATACTTTAAAAAGGGACATCTCATAGTATTTCGATTCCACCGTTAAAAGCATCAGTAAATAAATCACAATAACGGCCATCGCAAAGGAACCACCCACCATTAAATAAATCATCGTTTGATAGATCCCTTCTATCGATTCAACTTGTTCAAGCATCGTTTCACGGTGCACAATCATACCGCCTGAAGTCTCCATACGTTCTTCTGTGTAAAGACGGTTAAAGTAGTCTACTTCTTGCGTAATCATTAGACTCACCGCTTCACGGTCATAGAATATATAGGCCCCTGGGTAAAGATCTGTGATGCCTACAATGGTTTCAGTGAACGTATACCCATACGCCATAATATCAACACGATCCCCAACGTCAAGACCGGTAAGATCTTTGAAACTGCGGGAGATAATCAACCCTTCACTAAGTTTTCCTCTTAAATCGCCATTATTTAAATCCGGTAAAGGATGGGTGTTATTATCCGGGTCAAGCGCAAGCAATGTCGAACGCTCCCCTTGAACAAGAACCTGAATTTCAATCCCTTTATCATGTTCAGCCGCATCGCACTGTGTCGGTACCTCACAATAGACAACACTTTCGTACGTATGCATGCCATAATACCCTTGCATGGTGTGTTGAAACAAATTACGCATCCCTAAACTTAAAAACACCATGTAAAGCGCTAAGAAAATCCCAATTACATATATAAGTACTTTTCCCCATTGACGAATCAACATACTCCCTTGCAAAACCTGCAATAAATCAAAGGGTTTAAGGAGTTTCTTAAGCCATTTAATACGTCTTGGTTTTTGTTTCATTACTTGTGGTTCAATCAACTCAACCGCCGGTGGTTTCACCATGCGATAGAGATTAAACGCTGTTAAACATACCACAATTACCGTTGGCACAAACACAGCCACCGCTAAATCAACCCATTGAATGTTAATCGTTCCTCGTGGCAATAAGTAAAAGCGAAGATACAAATCCTGCATCCACGGTGCCGCTAACAAACCAAGTACGTACCCAACAAACAAACTGATCATCGAAAACAGGGCAATCCCAATAAGATAAGGCACCACCATTTCGTGACGTGTTACCCCAAGCGCTTTAAAAACACCTAGTGTTCTGCGTTCTTCACTCATCGTTTTGGATACCATAATCCCAACAATCACAAGCCCAATCACCGCAAGCATAATGCTTAAGAAAAGACCCGTGGCTTGTCCGCCATCAAGTTCAGCATAAATGGCGCCACTTCTTAGGTTATGTTCGGTCAGCACAAAACGTTCCACAAAGCCAAAACGCATCACCGTTTCTTCCAAGACATCCTCATCCATGGTTTCATCAACGATGCCGCTTAAAACTCTATTTTCTTGCCAGCTTAACGCATCAAAATCTTCATGAGACACCAACGCAATTGTTTGATACGCACTATCAAACATATACATATGTTCAAAAATTGGTAAGTTGTAATCTGGTAAAAGCACATACCCACTAATGCGGTACACTTGGCCATCAAGTTCGATGTCATCGTCAAGCGTTAAATCATTTAATTCGGCATAAAGACGGCCAATCGCAACTTCACCCGACTCTGGATAGCTACCCGTTTCAATCCTGGAAGTGTTGATGCGTTCGTTATCGCGAAACACTCGGGTTCGGTGACGGGTATTTCCATAGTCGAGATAGCCATCTTTATGCACACGGTACTCAAGATCGCGTGAAAATTCCGCTTCACTTAATGCTGCTAACCTCGCGTCAAGTAGCACTTGGTGACACGTTTCATCATTTTCCTTTAACGTGCTTAAAAGCATGCCTACTTCGAAATCACACGCAACATCAAACGCTTGATCATCGTCGGTCACATACCGCATCAAATGAACGGAAAAATCTTCTTGATTCGTTGTCTCAAAGTACGCTTCCGATTCATCTTTCAACGTACGAACCGAAACCGCCATAATCGTATAAATAAACCCACTAATAATAAGCAAAAAACTAAGCAAAATAACGCTAATCCATTGTCGTGCAAAGGTTCTTACAACATGACGTTTAAACATTAGTCATTCCAACTTATCTTACGTGCCTCTTGCGGCTTATTTGTTTCAACACCAACAATTTTTCCAGAATTCATCTTAACAATGGAATGCGCAAGTTTAGCAATGCTTGCGTTATGCGTTATAAGCACAATTGTTGTTTCGTATTTTTTATTGAGATTTTGTAAAATCTCAAGCACCGATTTTGCGGTTTCTTCATCGACCGCACCTGTCGGTTCATCACAAAAAAGAATTTTTGGACGTTTCACAAGCGCACGGGCAATCGACACGCGTTGTTGCTCCCCACCAGAAAGCTGAAAAGGATACTTATTTAGATGATCACTTAACCCTACATCATCCAGCACTTTCTCACTATCAAGTGCATCCTCAACCAATCGGGCACCAATCTCAACATTTTCTTTCACCGTTAGCGTCTGCAATAAATTGTACTGCTGGAAGATAAACCCAAGGTGCTCACGACGAAACTGCGTTAATGCCTTATCACTCATCGAATCAATTGCATAATCATCAATCGTGATCTTCCCTTCATCAAGATGATCAAGGCCACTCATCACATTCAAAAGCGTACTCTTACCCGATCCACTCGGCCCGAGCACAACCACAAACTTTCCGTTGTCAATGGTTAAATCAACATCGTCAAGCGCAACGGTTTGAACCGCTTCAGTTCCATACGTTTTACGTACTTTTTTTAACTCAATCGCCACAGAAATCACCTATCCTTCTTCTCTATTATATCACTCGCAAGAAACGTCGGTCGACAATTGAATAAAGATATCCCTCAATCGGTTTATCGGTCATTGTGCTAAGCACATCTTTATACCCAGTCACCTGGTCAAAATAGGCTTCTTTATCAATCGTCTTTAACTTATAATCAATAATCACAAACGTTGAATCGGTCTCAATCAATAAGTCAATGTACCCGCTTGTCACATCGTTTTCATCAAGAACCGAAAACGGAAATTCTTTATAGACTTGTTTTATCGTGAGCGACTGCATCAACGCACTATCAAAAAACGCCTTTAACATTGTCTGTTCAGACGGTTGATCCGTTAACGCTTTAATCTGTTTGAGCACGTCGCCAAAGAAATCAATTCGCTCTAAATAGTCATGCATACGGTTTCCTTGTTCGATGGCTTCAAAGGTGTCTTTATCTAGCAATTGTGACACCTCGCTAGAATACTGTTTGCTTTGTTTAATCTCACCCACAAGTGGTGGTTGATAAATTTTTCCTTCAAGCGGCTTCGCATCGATCGTTTCCGTTTTTAACTGAAGGGCATAATCGACCTTAAACTGAGTAGCGCTTAAGTTTATTGGCGTAACCGCATGACTCAGTTCCTCTTTTACCGATGTTAATACATCCTTATAATTCTTATAATAACGACGACGTTCAAACGCTTTAACACGGTCAAAATCATCACGATGCCACGGTCTTTTTTCTTTTGCATTTAGTGGCACAATACACATCTCTTTTGCACGCGTTAACGCCACATAGAGCACACGTAAACGTTCAGACGTGTCTTCTTTTAACAGTTCCTCTTTATAAAGCGCAAACGCAAAGGATTCACGTAACCCATCGTCTTCATGAGGGATTAAAAATCCATAGCGTTCACTAAAGGCATAATTCTTCATCGTACTTCGGTTCCAATTTCTCGACAAAGACGGCACATAAACAACTGGAAACTCAAGTCCTTTTGATTTATGAATCGTCATCATTTTGACTTGGTCCTGCGCGTCATGCATTGATGCAGCAATCTCAACATCTAAGCCTTCATCAATCATCGCATCAAAATACACCACCATATCCGCTAACACATACCCTTCATGCATCAAAGAACGCAAGAGTTCTTGTAAATAATCCAGGCGTTGAACCGCACTTTTCGTTTGCGGCAAACGCACCAACGCATCATACAAATGAAATGCTTCAATAAGGTGTTGAAAAATCGAGGCAATGTCTTGTCCGCTCGATGCTTGTGCTAGGTCGATTAAGGTATTGATTAACGGTTTAAATGGTTCAGCAAACGCCTTATCATCACGTGGCATCGACGAAGGTAAATCCAGCACTTGAGACACAATAAGATCATCATGGTGTTCAAACGCAAAACTACGCGCAACACTCATAAAGCTATGTTTAATGTGGTTTTTGTAATACGTTGCATCGACAAAACAATAAAGCAATTTGAATAAGTGGCGATATAAATCAATATCCATATACTGCATAAAGGGTTCGTTTTTTAGTACCGCAAGCGGCACCTTCTGCGCTTCGAAAATCTTCTTAAATTGGTCAAACTGACTCGACACACTGACTAAAATCGCAAAATCATCATAACGCGCTTTACGCATGACACCATGATCCATATCAACAACATCCATTGTCCCAACTTTTTGCTTGATATCATCCGCAATCAAAAACATTTCCATCTCTTCAAGCTTTAGTGCTTTATCATCAAGATAGTCCTGAACGTCTTCTTCTTCATACTCAAGAATTCTCAACCCATAATCCATTGATTCATCTTTTAATGTATCATAAAGATTATTCCCATACGTTAATTTTTGTCGTCCCACATAATCAATGCCACCAACTTCTTCATCCATGGTATGTTCAAACACACGATTTAAATCGCGCAGGATTTCCTTACGTGAACGGAAATTCGCGTCCAAATCAATGACCATTCCACCTTCACCACGTGAATAGCGATGGTGTTTTTCCGTAAACAGTCGTGGCTCAGCATGTCGGAACCGGTAAATGGATTGTTTTACATCCCCAACCTGATAGACATTGTCTTTCGTAATAAGCGCCACAAACGCTTCTTGAAGTTTATTCGTGTCTTGGTACTCATCAATCATCACTTCGTGCACTGACGTCATAAGCTCATTACGAACAACTTCATGGTCTTTTACCAGACGAATTGCTAACGTTGCGATCGTTGAAAAACGCATTGCCCCAGAATCAAACTGGTAACGCTCAAAGCGTTCTTTAAACGCCAACAGAAGTGTTCGAATGATTGGCATATGGTCTTGCATCGCAAAAATGTCTTGATGATGTTCATCTTCCGTACGTTTGCACAAACGCTTAAGTTGCTCAACCAAATCCTTTAGTGAAGCACGGCTTGCTTTTAAATAGTCATTTTCATCGTCACGGCCAACTTTTTTTAACGCCGCAGACGTTTTACGCAGCGTTGGAACGACTTCAAGTCTTCCTAAAACAACTCGACATGTCTCGTAATTACTTACCTGATCAAACTCTTCAAAATGGGCTTTAACCTCACCAACATAGTCAAGAGATGCTTCATCCGATACCGCATTTTCCATATCATGCAAAAAATCTTTAAGCGTCTGAACAACTTCAAGCACAAGCGTTTCATACGTTTCAAACATCATGTTCACGTGCGCTTTTGAAAAATACGTCGAGGAGTATTCATCAAGTTTTTCCTCGAAATTGGCAAAGAGCGATAATGCTTCATAGTAATGCATAATTTGCTCTTTCAAACTGGCATCATTTTTGACTTCAAACGTCGATACATACGCTTCAAAATCAGTATTGTTATGCGAATAATATTCATCAAACAAAGCATCCATAATGCGTTTTGCTTCAAGCGTCAAACGCACCGCATCCCCCACACCAACTTGTTTATCAATGTCCATTAAATACCCGTATTTCTTTACAATATAAAGCGCATACGCATCAAAGGTTTGGATGTGTGCCCCATCAAGTTTTTCAAGTGCCTCTTGTGATGCCTTAGACCCATTAGCTTCAAACTTCTTACGGATGCGCAATTTCATCTCTTGCGCCGCCGCATTCGTAAAGGTTAAAACCACGAGTTCATCAATGCCGACACCTTCATTCACAAGCGCCAACACACGCTCACTTAAAACAGCGGTTTTCCCGCTTCCAGCTCCTGCACTAATTAATAAGTTTTTCCCGCGTTCATCAATCGCTTTTTGTTGATCAACGGTGAACTTCATGATTCATCACCTCGCTTTTTTAACGCTTCGAATAAAGCTTCTTCGTTTTTCGGCATGTCTAGCGATTGATAATCGCGTTCTTGGCGATAACACACATCGCGAAACGGACAATACGTGCAACTTAAATCTTTTTGCCCATCTTTTTTTGGATTAATCGTAAAGTCGCCTTGACGAATCATCGCAATCGCTTCATTAATCAGAGTTTCTAAGTGACGCACAAGCAGTGACAACTGTTCAGGCGTATACGTCTTAAACGATTTACTTAGTGACCCATCTTTTTTTATTCGAAATGACTGAATAAATGACCCCTCATCAGCTTCGCGATCAATTCGGTACACCTCATCACGATCTTCAAGCGTATACCCTTGCCATGTTAAATGATCCTCAAACAACGTTTGAAGGGATTCATCGGGTTTCACTTTTTTCGGACGCATCAAAAGCGTTTGTTCGTAAAAGCCTGTAACTTGGTCGTTACCTCCTTCAAATGTGCTTTGCAATAAAAGCACGTAGTAAAGCAGTTGCACATTAAGGCCGTGCAGGGCATGTTTTAAATAAAGCGTCGGTGAACCTGTTTTATAATCAAGCAACACCCACTTCGTATCGCTTTCTGTTTTCCTAGTCATTAACTGATCAATAATTCCCACCAAGGTAGCATCTTTAAACGGTTTTTCAACAAATTTCTCTTGTTTATTTAAGCTGTAATCACTGCGTTCATGTTGCGTTTTGATGACATCAAAAACTTGGTTAAGGTGCTTAATACTTTCACGTAAGAAAAACCATTCTCTCTTAGTATAGGTCGGTCTTTCTTTTTTTAATATTTCTAGCATTGCTTCTAACGCACCATCAATGAGTGACGGTTCTTTAATGTAACGTTCAAGTGCCTCATGGAAAAAACTTCCTAAATCCTTGTTTAGATTATCCTCATCGGGGTCAAGTTTTAACAACCCGTCAAGCATATAATGAAAACGGCATTTAAAGAACGTATTCAGTCGTGTATACGACAAACGTAATGATGATGGCAACAAGCGATCTAAGGTCGGTTTTGCAAGACCATTAAAACGGTTATCGTATTGCTTTAAATCACCTAAAAAGCGTGGATAAAGCACCTTTAACGCTTCACTGCTTTCACCATACGTGACATACGCATCCCGTGCAATAGCCGCACGTAAACAGTCATAACTTTTCGCGTATGGTTGATGCAGAAGCGAAGGCAGCGAGCGAGTTTCAATCTCGGTTTGTTCCGCCAACTCATCAATAAAGGCTGCCTTAAAAAAATGTTCGCTTGCGGATTGCAATGATTCCGATAACGTCACATGCGGCACTGAGGCCAGTTTTCTTTTAAGCGTTGTTTTGCGTTTCGCG
>SLQR01000093.1 GCA_007131405.1 Candidatus Izemoplasma sp. | reverse complement strand
TCAAGACGGACCACAATACTTTGACTTAGACAACGTTAAAATTGAAGTTGTAGAAGACGAAGAGTTGTTAGAAACTGACTTGATCGTTAACGGAGACTTTGATATGGTAGTCGGTTCAACTTACGGTTGGCGTGGATTCTTAAACGACTGGCAGGGTACTACAGGAGGGTTAACGCTCTTTAATATGCACTTACGTCTTGCCTTAGAACATGTCAACACATGGGAAAACTGGCAACTTCAAATTATCCAAGATGCGTATGCTTTAGGAACCGGAGAAGATAATGAAGGTTCAATTGAGTTTGAAGAAGGTAACACATACCGTGTAACATTTGATGCGCGTGCGAGCTTAGAAGGTGATGCACGCCTAGCTATTGGACACTCTGAAGACGGATGGAGTGAATACTTTGGTGAAACGTTCACCGTAACGCGTTCATGGGAAACGTACACATTTGAGTTCACTCTAGATGATGAGTTGGATTATGATGTCTTGGCGCAGTTCAAGATTGAAATGGGACTATTATTTGAAGGTGCAGAAGGCCCACAATACTTTGACCTTAACAACGTAATGATTGAAGTTATGGTTGATGAAGATGAGTTTGAAGATGCAGAATTAATCGTTAATGGTGACCTCATGATGGATGAGCCTGTAGAAGAGGAAGAACCAAACGGCGACGAATAAAAATTGCACTTTAACTAAAGTGTTATGTAAAAAAAGGGTTACCACATTGAAACACACTTGTTTTGATGTATAATTTAAGCGACTTTGGTAAGGAAGAAGCGGAGTTACTATGTAAGATAAGAGACTAATCATTCATTCTAAAAGTGAGGGTAGCTTACCCTGCCCTCATCTTCTCTCTAAAAAACAATATATGGAAAGGAAACTGTCATGAAAAAACTAGTATTATTAATGCTACTTGTTATCGGTTCATTTGGGCTTTTCGCTTGTGGTCGTGATAACGATGTTACGCGTAATATTGTTTTAGATTATGCGGACTGGGGCGATCAGGAACTTAATCGAATGCTTATTGACTCATTTATGGACGAATATCCACACATTACCGTTAAATTACGCGAAGATATAACAGGAACAGGAGGCGCATTCACTGAGAGTTTGCTAAATGCTCAAGCGGCTCAGGTCTTGCCGGATGTGTTTGCTATTGACAACGTGCCAACAGGTTTATCAAACGGAATGTTACTTGATATTACTGAGTATTGGGATGCGGATGAGGAAACTGAACTCGTGTATCCAAACATTGCAGAAACTGCTGTGTACAATGGTCGACGTTATGCAGTGCCATCGTTCCAATTTATCAAAGGTATTTACATTAACCTTACTTTGCTAGACCACTACAACGTTCCAATTCCAGAAAAAGACTGGGATTATGAAGAGTTCGTCGCACTTGCAACTCAGCTTCGTAATGCAGGGCAAAACGATTTCGTTTATGGAATTGATCCATGGTTTGGCGACTTAGACTTTGAAGCAGTTTGGCCAACGCAAGATTTCGAAGATGTTGGGTACCAAACGTGGGATGGAGAGCAGTTCAACTTCACTTCACAAGCTTGGATTGATGCATACAACCGTAAGTTAGACTTATGGAGTCAAGGTGTCGTTGTTGAGTACACAGACGAAGACATGGAAGAATACGGAGACCAATGGGCATGGTATGCAGGATACATCGGATTTAGAATTGATGGTTCTTGGAACATGTGGATGGTTGATGGTATGTATGAAGACGAAGGATTAGAAGTTGGATTCTGGCCTTACCCAGGTGGAGACGCTGGACAATTCCCACCAACAATCCTAGATTATACTGTGGTTTCTTCACAAACGGATCATCCTGAAGAAGCGTATTTGCTTGCAAAATGGATGACATTCGGTAAACAAGGATGGATGACACGTCTTGACTTAATGGAAGAGCGTGGCGACATGTACTTAGACCGTTTCCCTACTGCTGACTATCCAGAAGTATGGGCACGTGCAGAGAACTATATTGATTACGTTGAAGGTGTACGCGAAAGTGTAGAACTCTTCGAATTCTCAAAACCAGATGTTGATAAATGGATGCCTGGATACAAAGAGTTCTGGGAGTGGGTAGAAAGTGATACCAACGACTACTGGACACGTATTAGTGAAGGCCTCATTACCCCTGAAGTGTTCGCGGGTGAATGGGAAACAGAATTAAATCGTAGAATTCGTGAATCATTAGACGAATATTTTGACTAAATAAAATTCGAGCTTGATAATCAATTTTATCAAGCTTGAATGCTTTTCGAGGTGAGATGAATGCAAAAAATAAAAAACTATATTAAACCAAAACCGTTAATTGGGCTTCTCCTAGTGGTCATTCTTATGGTATGGATTTTTAGTGATGATCGCAAATCAGATCCGGTAATGCGTGTTGATCCTACTGTGATTAATCCAACATCGACATTTGAAACAGCCTATCACAACGTCAGCCGTCATTGGAATGTTCAAACCCCAAGTGGTGTGTCTATCGAAGTGCCTGTGGATGATATGGGTGGTACTTTAGTTGATGGAAGCCTGCATGGGTATGACAGAGATTTGCGTAAATTTTCAAGTGGTGATCGCATAACCCTTACAGTGAATGTGGACACGGCTGGAACGTATCAACTCGCACTTGATCAGGTGGATGTTGGCACAAGCATTTTAAAAAATCGCTTAGCTGTACGCATTAATGGAGAATACCAGTTTGAAGAAAGCCAAAACATTGAGCTTTCCACCATTTGGCGTTTTGAGACCCATGAGTTTAGTTTAGACCGTTATGGCAATGAAATATTGCCGAACTCATTAAAAGATAATCGTGTTTATCGTAATTACTTTTATGATTCAACGGCGCTAAACATTGACCCACTAACCTTTTTCCTTGAAGCGGGAGAAAACACGATTGAACTTATTCATCGTCGTGGGGAGTTATTGATTGGGAGCTTATGGATTGAAAGTCCTATTGAGCATAGGTCATATAGTGCGTATTTAAACCAACATGAAGGCGCGACGTTGCAAGAAGACGTCCTTATTAGTATTGGCGCCGAATCATTCGTCTCGAAAACCAACCCATCGACACGTTTACGTAGTGAACGTGACCCTTCCGCTACCTCATACGATACACGTAATTTGCGTTTAAATGCTATTGATGGATGGAGTTTCCGTCATGGAAATGATCGCATTACGTATGAAGTGGAAGTCGAGCAATCGGGATTTTATTACTTAACGTTTAAGTACCGTCAAAATTATTTAATGCAAATGCCAGTCTTTAGAGAAATATCGATTAATGGTGAAGTGCCATTTGAAGACATGCGTATGGTCCCTTTTCACTATACCGCTACGTATCAAAACTATACGCTAAACAATGGCAACGAAAATTATAAGTTTTACTTAGAGGCCGGAGTCAATACGATTGATATGCGTGTGGTGCTAGAGCCATACCGTGATGCATACGAACACGTAATTACCATTATGGAAGAAATGACCGATTTAAGTTTAGAAATCAAACGCTTAACTGGGAATACCGTTGACCGTTTCCGAACATGGCGTTTAGAAACGTATATACCTGACATTGAAGACCGACTTGATCGTTGGATTGAACAACTTGAACACATCCAAGAAGGCCTTGCGACCTACAGTCAACACTACAACCCTGGCGAACTTACAAACATTAACTTGGCGATTGATCAGTTAAAACAATTACGTCGTAATGTCAACGATATACCAAATAAAATGAATATGCTTGCCGATGGCGATTCATCCACGGCACAGTTGCTTGGGACGGTTGCACAAGTGTTCTTAGAAAACGGGCTTGACTTAGAACAAATCCACGTGAGTGGTCATGAGAATGTCCCACGTCATCGTGCCAATCGTGCGCTAAGTATTTGGGAAAGCACAAAACGATTCTTCTTATCCTTTGGTGCAGGCGACTATGAAGTCACTGACGTTGATGATGAGGTCATTGAAATTTGGGTAAATTACCCGCGTCAATATGTCGAGATCATGCAGCAAATGATCGACAGTGAGTTTACCGCTCAAACGGGGGTTCAAGTGCAGTTATCACTAATGCCAGATGAAAACAAACTTATTTTAGCCAACGCAGCAAACCGACCACCAGACATTGCGCTTGGCGTCAATCACTGGTTGCCTTATGAGTTTGCAATCCGTGGAGCGAGCATGGATTTACGCCAGTTTTCTGGCTATGAAGATGTCGTTGGAAACTTTGCGCCAGGAACGATGATCCCTTATGCTTTTGAAGAAGGTGTATACGGATTACCACTTACGCAAAATTTCTGGGTAACGTTTTACCGTACCGATATATTTGAAGCGTTAAACTTACCGGTCCCAGATACCTGGGAAGAGGTTATTGAGATATTACCAGAACTTCAACGTTATGGAATGAACTATTTTCAACCAATCGCACAGTTTGGTGGGTTTAAACCATTTGTTGCGACCATTCCATTTATTTATCAGTTTGGTGGGGATCTTTACGCTGAGGATGGCTTATCAACCATCATGAATAGTGATGAAAACCTTGTGGGTGTCCGTATGATGAGTGAACTTTTCACCATCTACAATATGCCAAAACAAGTGCCAAACTTCTATAACCATTTTAGAACAGGATTACTGCCAATCGGAATTGGCGATTTAGCGACCTATTTACAACTTACCATTGCGGCCCCTGAAATTGCTGGCAAATGGGAAATTGCGCCTCATCCAGGTGTTTACGATGAAGCAACGGGTGAAGTCGTGCGTTGGGCAGCATCAGGTGCTCAATCAACGATGATTATGGAAGGCACAAGTATGCCAAATGAATCATGGGACTTTATTCAATGGTGGTACGATACCCAAACGCAAGTGAACTTTGCGACGCGTTTACAAACGACCTATGGAACTGAGTTTTTATGGAACACCGCAAACTTAGAAGCGTTTGCGCAGTTACCGCTGCCTGAACATCATATTGAGGTTATTTTGAAGCAATGGGAGTACGCCCTTGAAGCGTCGCGTATTCCAGGTGCTTATATGGTGGAACGTGAACTAAGTAATGCATGGAACCGCATCGTATTTGACGATCAAAATCCACGTATTTCTTTAGACAATGCGGTACGCATTGCGAACCGTGAAATTATTTACCGAATGGAAGAGTTTGGTTACGCTGAAAATGGGATCGGAACAAGACCATACCGCGTGCCAACGATTCACAACATAGACTACTGGTTAAAGGAGCATGATCATGATTAGAAAAATGAACTCACCTTTATGGTTTTTAACACCATATGTTGTGCTCTTTTTAGTGTTCATTATTATTCCCGTCATCATTGCGATTGTTTTATCGTTTACCTACTTCAATACGATTGAAAGTCCTGAGTGGGTAGGCCTTCGTAACTACATTGAACTGATTACACGGGACGAAGCCTTTATGCAAGATGTATTGCCAAATACGATACGTTTTGCCTTTATCGTTGGGCCTGTTGGGTATGCGATGAGCTTTATCTTAGCGTGGATGTTAGCGCAAATACCGCATCGTTCACGCACAATATTTGCGATTATTCTTTATAGCCCGTCGATGACGGCTGGGATTGCGATGGCGGTTGTGTGGACGGTCATGTTTTCTGGGGATGCCACGGGTTATATCAATGCATTGCTTTTAAATTGGGGAATCGTTCAGGAACCGATCCAGTTTTTAACTTCGCCTCAATACTTGATGACCATTATGATTGTGGTCTCTTTATGGGGCAGCATGGGGGTTGGATTTTTAGCGATGCTTGCGGGAATCTTAAATATTGATCAGTCGCTTTATGAAGCGGCGTATATGGACGGGATGAAAAACCGTTGGCAAGAAATCTTTTACATTACCATTCCATCGATGAAGCCCCAGATGCTCTTTGGGGCCGTTATGGCGGTTGTTGGGACGTTCCAAGTTGGGGCGATTGGGGTTCAACTTTCCGGGGCAAACCCAACCCCTCAAAATGCGGGACAGTTAATGGTTAACCATATTGAAGACTTTGGATTTATCCGATACTTAATGGGTTATGCCTCAGCCATTAGTGTGATTTTACTGATTATGATTTACTCGATCAGTAAAATAACATTTAGTGTGCTTGGAGAAAGGGATTAGGTGATTTAGATGGCGAAACGATTTAGCGGCATGAAGATTAACCCTACACGATACCATCCTAGTCAGGTCAAATTTTACGCAATCCTGATTCCGATGGCGTTGTTTGTGGCGTTGCCGATTATATTTATTGTCAGTCATGCATTTAAGCCAATGAACGAACTTTTCGCGTACCCACCGCGATTCTTTGTGCGTGTTCCGACGTTGCAAAACTTCCGTAATTTGGTTGATTTGGCGGCGGATTCTGGGGTGCCGTTCAGTCGATATCTATTTAATAGTGTGTTGGTCACTGTGGTCGGGGTGTTTTTAAGCATTATGATAACCTCGATGGCGGCGTATGGACTATCAAAACTCAAGTTTAAAGGAAAAAAACTTTTGTTTGAAATTAATACTTTAGCGTTGATGTTTGTGCCGATCGCGGTCACGATTCCACGTTATCTAACGATTGCCCGCATGGGACTTATTGATTCGTATGCAGTGCTTATTTTACCGCTTATTGCGATTCCAGTTGGGCTTTTCTTAGTGAAACAGTTTATCGATCAAACCCCTAACGAGGTCATTGAGGCCGCGAAAATTGATGGGGCGAGTGAGATGCAGATTTTCTTAAAAGTCATTATGCCAATTATTGCGCCAGCGGTGGCGACCGTTGGTATTTTGTCGTTTCAATTGATCTGGAATGATGTGGTCGGACCGGCGATGTATATTGATAGTGAAAG
>SLQR01000018.1 GCA_007131405.1 Candidatus Izemoplasma sp. | reverse complement strand
TTTTCATTATACATGATTTCTTTTCTTATTTGTAGCGTTTTTTAGGAAACGATTACATTTTATTTCATGAGTGTGCGTGTTGAGACAAGGTCACTGCCCGTATTTCCGATGTTTTTTATCAGGACATCGCCAACGTTTATGGGTGGTGTGACACGCAAGTCATTTAGTACATCCATGACGTCAAATAGCTTGGCTTTTGGAATCGGTTTTGAAGTTTTTACGCTTAAGCGTTTGGTTATGTGACTATCAATACGAACCGTGCTTGTTAACATGCGTGTTGGGTTCGTAACTTCTTCGATGGCGTAAGCAATCCCGCGTTTGCAACGATTGCCTGTTACATCGTGATTGTCATCAATTGTAAGGTGGCATCCAACTGGACACACGATGCATGTCATGTTTTTTTTCATTTTATCACCTCCATGGTGAGGGTGATGGGATCTTTGTGATTGATGAGATCATTCAATGTAAAGGTTAAATGCTCCATTTCAGCCGGCGCCATAAAACGTACTTTCTGTGTTTTTATGATGTGATCACCCTGTGCAAGCGTGACTTCTCCAACCTCGGCTTTCGTCGTGACCCGATAGGCGCAATGAATGGTGTCTAAATCCACCGAAGGATTTATCGACGAAGGCATAACATAGTGAATATTTTGATTTGCCTCAATGGCAATAGGTGAAGGTGGTTTTTTAAATGGTTTTTGTACGAACAATTTAGCAAATTGACCAGCACGTTTGCTTTCATCGGTCACATAATCCACTAAGTCATGGACATGCAAGGCATTGCCACAAACAAACAAACCTTCTACACTGGTTTGATAGGTTTGATCCACGGTTGGGCCTTTTGTCTTCGGATGCAGTGCAATCGGCATCGATTCAAGGACCATAGTATCAGGAATTAGCCCAACACTTAACAGTAACGTATCCACATCAAACTGCTTTTCAGAGCCTTTAATCGGCTTGAAATCAGCGTCGACTTCAGAAATAGTAATGGATTCTAGACAATCTTTGCCAACAATGTCTGTGACGGTGTGTGATAAATAAAGCGGAATATCATAATCGTCTAGACACTGCACAATGTTACGGGTTAAGCCGTTTGAATAAGGCATAATTTCAGCAACACCTAAGACGTTAGCGCCTTCAAGTTTCATGCGTCTTGCCATGATTAAGCCAATATCACCGCTACCTAATACAAAGACGTCTTTCCCAACAAGGTAGCCCTCAATATTCAAATATCGCTGCGCGCTGCCCGCAGGCATAATGCCTTTTGGCCGTTCACCAGGCAATTGAATCTGACCACGTGTCCGTTCGTAGCACCCGCTTGATAACACAATGGATTTACTTTTTATCGTAAATAGACCATCCTGTTTATTTGACGCTTCGATCAAAAACACATCGTTTTCTTTTCGTATTTCTAAGATAGTTGTTTCCATCAGGCAGGGAATTTTTTTATCGTGAAACGCTTGAATAAAGCGTTCAGCGTATTCAGGACCCGTTAATTCTTCGTCAAACACATGAAGCCCGAAGCCATTGTGAATGCATTGATTTAAAATTCCACCCAGGTGTTTTTCACGTTCAACTAACATAATATCAAGGGATGGATCAAACGCTTCAAGTGCTGCTGCTAAGCCACCTGCACCACCACCAATAATAACGATATCTTTCATTTTTTCACCTTCGTTTCTTCACGTAGGATCGGTGTGTTTAACGCATAATAATCAATACGAGTTTTGTCTATTTTTTTGACTTCTGAGATTATGCGTAGTACGTCACTTTCACAATAGCCACCTTGGCATAAACCACTGCCAGCACGGGCGCGTTTTTTAACGCCTTTAATCGTGCTTGATCCGCAGGGTCGATTGATGTGGTCGATGATTTCCGCTTCACTGATGCGTTCGCATTTACAAACAATGTGTCCATATAAGGGATTTTGTTTCATCAAATCGTGCTGGGATTGTTTATCAAGCGTGTGAAAAACAGATGGTTTTTTACGGATTGGATTAAAGTGAGTTTTTTTGGTTAACGTGTGCTTGGGTTGTAAGAGATGGTCAATAACATAACGTGCTATCGCCGGTGCGGCGGTTAAACCAGGCGAATCAATCCCGGCAACGTGGTAGAAGTTTTTAACGGTCTTAGACGCTTGAATGTAAAAATCATCATGCGTTGAGGTTGCGCGTAAACCCGCAAAGGTACGAATGATTAAATCATAAGGAATGCCATCAGCTAAACGGTTCGCGTCTTCACGGATTTGTTCTAAATCACTCGCATGATTCCCGACGGTCTCACGGGCATCTTGAAAATTGCTTGTTGGACCGAGCAAAATATTGCCATGCACTTGGGGCACAAGCAACACACCTTTTCCTTTATTACTTGGGACAGGGTAAAGGATATGCTTGATAAACCCCTTTACTTGTTTATCAAGCACAAAGTATTCCCCACGTCGTGGTGTAATGGTGTATTCAACATTACTTTCAACCATCTTAGCAACAAGGTCTGCGAACGTTCCTGCAGCATTAATGATGGCATGCGTAGTTAGCTTTTCACCGTTTTGGTTTTCAAGGATAAAATGGGTCGCGGTTTGCGTAATGGCTTTAACTTCATAGTTCAAGCGGTATTCCGCACCATTTGCAAGTGCGTTTTCCATTGCCGCAAGCGCAATTTCCCAAGGATAGGTTACTTTTGTTGAAGGCAGAGAAAGCACCTTTTTAATGGTTTTGCTTATGTTTGGATCTGCTTTTCTTGCTGTATCGCCATCAAGCAACGCATAATCGTTAACGCTATTTGCTTTCGCGCGGTCGATTAAATCATTCAGCACGTTAATTTCTTCATCATCGTGCGCGACCACATACGCGCCCGTTCGTAATAGTGGGATATCAAGATCCTTGGCGAGCTGATCATACAAGGCATTTCCTTCGACTGCTAGTTTGGCTTTTAAGGTTCCCGGTTTTGGATCGTGCCCGGAATGAATAATGGCACTATTAGCAAGGGTTGCGTGATTGCCAAGGTCATTTTCCTTGTCAACTAAAAGCACCTTGCCTTCGTAGCGTGAGAGTTCACGTGCGATAAGTGTTCCAATGACACCGCCGCCGATTATCGTAAAATCATACATTGTTTGTCCACCTTTCTTAAAATAAATAAAGCGAAAAAAACTAAGATCAGTTTTTTTCGCTCTACACTCTATCCATTATTAACTTGTATGGTCCATAAATTAACATCACTAACCGTGACCGCAACGGCCCCGTGTGATAAGCACGATTCTATTTGTTCTTTTGAACTAATTAACCCACCCAGTAAGAATTCGGAACTAATGTGCGCTTTGATTTGTTCGAGTATTCTTGCATCAATCGCTGGCAATATTTCTAAACAGTCGGGTATTACATGCTTCGCGAGCATGATGCTTTGTTGAAGTGAATAGGTATCTTTAAGAAAAAACCGCATAATCCCAAGTACACCACGTTTCTTACACATCTCAATGACTTTAGGCTTGCTCGAAATAATGCCATCAACTTTCAGCGATTGAATAAGGTAAATAGCGCCATATTCATCACTTGCTAAGCCTTTGATTAACTCCGAGTGAATAAGAATTTTTTTATCATGTGCTTTCATCTCGCGCACAAGATCAGTGAGCTGTGCCAATTGGAAGTTCATTAAAATACCATAGGTTAAATCTGTTTTAAAAAATTGCCGCAAATCTTGGTGAGAACTAATGGCTGGAATAATTTTTTGTTGGTTGAACATAATGTCCTCCTCAATAAAACAAAAGAGAAAAAGCCCTATCTAAAGTGACTCCTTCTCTCATCTCTTGGCTTATTAACTTATTTTTATTATAAACATAAAAAAATAAGAATGCAAGTCAAAGTTTATAATCATGCAAACAGGCACACATTTGTTTATTCTTTTATAAAATTCGCTATAATAAAGGTAAGGAGGATGATACGATGTATTTAAAAGAAACCATGATCAAACGACGCTCCCGTTATGATGTAATGCACCAGTCATCATTAAGCGATGAAGCGATTGAAGACTTATTAACCCATGCTTTAAAACATGCGCCAAGTCCTTACAATGCTCAACACCAACGCGCGGTATTGCTGCTGCATGACGCGCATCATGAACTGTGGGAACTCACGAAAACCCGCTTAAAAGAGGAAGTCTCTAAAGATAAGTTTCCAAAGACTGAAAAGAAACTGAACACATTTCAAGCAGCCTATGGCACAATTTTGTTTTTCACCGACCAACCGACCCTTGATGAACTTCAGACAAAGTTTCCAAAGTATGCCAATCAGTTTGCTTTGTGGATTGATCAATCCCAAGGCATGTTCCAGTGGATGGTCTGGGCAGCTTTAGCTGAAGCGGGAATGGGCGCATCACTTCAACATTACAATCCATTGATTGATGACTCCGTCAACCAAACATTTGGCATTCCAACGACGTGGAAACTCGAAGCACAGATGCCTTTTGGGATTGCAAAAGGTGAGCCAAAAGAAAAAACATTTATTGATCTTACAAACCGGTACCTTGTCCGTTCGTAATGAAAAGACGAATCCTGCTTTTGGATTCGTCTTCTTTTTATGTTACTTGTTTTTAATATGAATAACTGTTTTTTCGCGCTTTATTTCAAATTCTTTCATGTTCTCAAAGAAGGTAATCGGGCGCACTTGCTGCCCGTAATTCCGTGGGTGAAACCCAGGGAACTTTTTCTGTAAGAGCTGTGCGACTACGCTCCAGTAAGCGTAACCATCGTCTTCAGCGTTTGTGTTGATGATTTGCTTAAGCTCCGCTTTAATCTTTTTTAATGGTGTAATACTCGATTCGGTTTTGCTCGCGGTTGTTTTGCGTTTGGTTTTACCTTTTGCCGGCGGTTCTTCTTTGCCATTATTCTCGTCGCTTCCAGCGCGCATTTTATCAAGATAGGTAAACGCGTCTGAAGAGTTAACAAGGGCAATCGGTGTTTTTGATTCACCCATGCCTATCACAAAGATATTGTCTTCTTTAAGACGTGTCACAAGCTTGGTAAAATCCGAATCACTTGTCACAATCGCAAAGCTGTCGACTTTGCCTGAATAGAGTATATCCATTGCATCAATGATAAGTGTAAAGTCAGAGACGTTTTTCCCTAAAGTGTAAGCGTACTGCTGAACTGGGGTTAGCCCAAATTCATTAATTTTATCTTTCCAAGAGGAAAGTTGTGTGGTCGTCCAATCACCATAGACACGGCGATAATTAATCTTTCCGTACTTATTGGCTTCATCGACAATGATTTCAATGTAACTTGGTGAAATATTCTCACCATCAATCAGTAAAGCGATGTTCTTAGTTTCGATTTTCATAAAAAATCCTTTCTTTTCGTATTATGCATTGCCAACACTTCTTTATTTCGTGTACGAAATAAAGAAGGTATGCACGGTTTAGTTAAGGAAACGTTGATTTTTAGACATGGGTGGAATGTAGGTAATGTTCTCAAGTTCAATGTCATAGTATTGATGGATATAGTAAACATCTAAGTAATTGGTATGCACGGTGGCATGTTTAGTAATCTCACCATTTTGGTCGATGGTGATTTCAATATGACCGACTTTATTGATATCAACTCCATCGGTTGATATTTTTAAAGTGGTTTTATGTTCGATAGCAAATTGTTTTAGGCGTTCATAATCATCATCTTCTAAGGCGATGAGGTCGTTCATGAGTTCCAAGGCATGGTCTTCGTCATATGGAAATGATTCTTGTAAAGTTTCGACCAAGGGTGTAACGTCTTCAATCTGAATGGTTTGTCCTATTTCGTATTGAAAACGGTCTTTAATGTGCGTGTTTTCAAAGACGACGACACTATAGGCATTTAAGAATGAGTCAAGTCCATGAATCGATGCTAAATCATAAAATTCAGCATTATCGAGTTCATAAATTGCACTTTCTTCCATATTGAGGACGAGCTTTACAACAAGTAAAATATCCAGGAGTTGTAAATCGACTTTGCGCTGCAAATTGTCATAATCTTTTAAAGTTAAGCCTAAAAGATCTTTTGAGTCAAAATCGATAACACGTGAGAGTTCAAGCGAAAAACGAGCATCTTGGAACAGCAATTGATGGCTTGAAGCATACCCTTTGCTTGTTTTGAAAAACGGGTTGGCACCTTTTTCAAATAAGTAAAAGATATACGAAGCATTGACCGCGTGACGCAGGGCTTCATGGAAAAATGTTAGACCAAATTCGTTCATGGCATTTAGATCAAGACCGCGTTCGGTGATGAAATCAATGGTGCGTTTAAACAATGCTTCATCTTCAATCTTACAAATCGGGACGAAAACTTCAATATCAAAGACTTTCGTTAAATCTTTAACGTCTTCAATATAAGGAAGCATGTTCTGATGTTGCGTAATGATTTCATACATGACCGTTTCTGATTTTAATTGATTTTTCAGTTCTTTGCGTTGAATGAGATAGTCAAAGATATCGACTTGCTGAAGCGAAGCTTTAAGCAAATCTGCACGGTGTTTTTTATCAATACCATACGCTTTGTAAAACTGCTTGAAGTAGTCGAGTTCCTTCGTCTGAATCATGAATTCGTACATCAACAAATACTGATAGGGATTGAAGGCGACTTGTTCTAAAGCATCAACGAGTAAACTTTCACGCTCAAAAATCATTAAAACCATGGGAAGCGTCAAACGGAATGGATTAAAGAATTCTGTATAATCATACGTTTTTATCAGATAACTAAAAATTGTCTCAGAGTTATACGCCGCACAAATCTCAATCGGATCAATCATGAGTTCATTCAAATTGTATGGTTCGAAGATACGAACAAAAGACTCAAGATCATCTTCAATGATGCTTGAA
>SLQR01000078.1 GCA_007131405.1 Candidatus Izemoplasma sp. | reverse complement strand
CCGTATTCTCTATGCGATGCAACAACTGGGTGTGTATCATCATAAACCCTACAAAAAGTCAGCCCGTATCGTTGGGGATGTCATTGGTAAATACCATCCTCATGGGGATTCAAGTGTTTACGAAGCAATGGTGCGTTTAAGTCAAGATTTTAAAATGCGTATTCCACTCATCGACATGCACGGAAACAATGGGTCGATTGATGGGGACTCCGCTGCCGCGATGCGTTACACTGAAGCGCGTTTAAGTGAAATGGCTGAAGCGCTTTTAAAAGACATTGAAAAACGTACCGTCAGTTTTATTCCAAACTTTGATGATGAAGAATATGAACCGATTGTTCTTCCAGCGCGTTTTCCAAATCTTTTAGTGAATGGAGCCACCGGGATTTCCGCCGGTTACGCCACAGAGATTCCACCTCATAATATCGAAGAAGTTATTAAAGCCGTGATTAAGCGAATCGATAAACCCGATTCGACTGTGGATGATATTTTAAAAATCATGAAAGGACCCGACTTTCCAACGGGCGCCATTGTCCAAGGAAAAGAAGGTATTCGTGATGCGTTTGAAACTGGACGCGGTCGTATTATGGTTAAATCAAAAACCCATATTGAAGACGATCAAATCATCGTCACTGAAATTCCTTACGAAGTTAATAAAGCCATTTTAGTGCGCAAGATTGATGAAATTCGCTTAGGCAAAAAAGTTGACGGCATTATCGAAGTGCGTGATGAATCCGATAAAGATGGGCTCCGCATTGCCATTGATATTAAAAAATCGTTTGATCCTGAAGCGATTTTGAACTTTTTACACCGCAAAACCGAATTAACCCGTTCGTATAACTACAACATGGTCGCAATCAACAATAAACGCCCACAATTGATGGGTGTCTTAGCTATTTTTGATGCGTATATTTACCATCAAAAAGAAGTTGTGACAAACCGCAGCAACTACGATTTGCGTAAAGCGCAAAAACGCCTTCACATCGTTGAAGGGATTATTCGCATGATGGATATTATCGACGAAGTCGTTGCAACTATCCGCAAATCAAAAGGCAAAGCAAGCGCAAAAGCTGCACTCATTAAAACCTTTGAATTTACCGAAGAACAAGCAGAAGCTATTTTAACGCTCCAACTCTATCGCTTAAGCAACACCGATTTAAGCGCACTTGTCAAAGAAGAAAAAGCGTTAAAATCATGGGTTGATGAACTCAACGATATTTTACATAACGAAGACACGCTCAAAAAAGTCATTAAAAAAGAACTGCGTCAAGTGATGCGCACAGCCGATGCTGTGCGACGCAGTGAAATCGAAGAAACCATTGAACGCATTACCTTCCAAGAACAAGAACTCATTCAATCCGAACAAGTCATGGTTGGAATTACCAAAGAAGGCTATGTTCGTCAAGCATCAATCCGTAGCTATAAAGCCACAGAGAATGCCAACATGAAAGACCAAGATGCCTTCTTGTTTGTTGGTGAAGTTTCCACCGTTGACACTTTACTAATTTTTACAAACCTAGGCAATTACCTATATTTGCCTGTCTATAAAATACCCGAGTCAAAATGGAAAGAGCTTGGGGCGCATTTAAACCAACTCTTACAGATTGACTTAAAAGAAGAGATTCTTTTTGTCTCGCGCGTCGATGACTTTGACCGTGAAAACTATTACCTGTTTACCACAAAAAACAATCTTGTTAAGTTGACGGCACGCAAAGATTTTTATGCAATTCGTACGAACCGTCCACTCCGCGCCATTACCCTAAATGAAGGCGATGAAGTGGTGCATGTCACTGAGACAGACACGCTTGAACGTGAACTCATTACGATGAGCGATTACGGTCATGCTTTACGCTATGACTTAACGGAAATTCCTGTCACTTCGACAACCGCCAAAGGGGTTCGTGCTTTAACGTTAAGTCCAAAATACAGTTTAGGCGCTTCGGTTGTTCTTGAAGATGAACATGACTTGATTATCTTAACCTCACGCGGAACCATTAAACGCGTTGATATCCAAGAGATACCTAAAAAACGTCGTACCTTAAAAGGCACCGCACTCATAAAACAAGTCAAAACTAATCCGTATTACGTCCGTGATTTAGGGCTTTTAAACGCCGCACAGTATAAACATCGTGCCACTGTTCATGTCATCACAGACCGTGACCACGTTAGTGTCAATGCGTTTGAATTAAAACGTCAAGGCGCTGAAACTGGAAAACGTTTCGTCAAACCAAAACAAGGGGAAGCGCTGCACATGATTGTGGACACCGTGACGCTTAAAGAAGACGACCAACTTGCGCCACTATCGGATTATAAAGGCAATGTCGTCAAAGTAGAAACCCAACAAGCTTCACTCTTTGATGAAAACGACGCATAAAACGAGGTGATTAAATGTACTGTTTAAAAAACATTGAGTATGCCCGCATGCCAAATGACATCATTAAACTCTATTGTGACCTTTATCAGTTTGTTGGTCGCAATAAGACCATGCTCGATACCGTCGACAAGGATTTTGATACCTTGGTTGCTCAAACCGTACGTTTAGATACCTATTTCTTTGTGTCAATGTTTGGCACCCCATTATCCGAAAGTCGTTTCCGCCAACTGTTAACCAAAGATATTCAAGGCAAAACCAAAGCCGAACGCTTTGTAAACAATGTTAAAGGCGCGATGACGAAAATACATAACGAAACCGAAACCTTTGAACTTTTTACCACTGAGATTTATGACTTATTAAAGTACTTGTATAAAGGCGTTGAAGCGGATTCACAGTTGCAGTTTGCAAAAACCGAACGCCGTAAAAACAAAACCACCGATCTTTTAAGCAGTACGCACCCGACCAAACGCGAAGCGCTTGAAGAACTTGTGACTGCCTTTAAACGCTTGCGTCATAAAAGTGATTATGAAGATGCGTTTTTGATTGTTAATTTTTACGTTGATTTCATTAACCTTAGACCGTTTGTTACGCATAATGATGCCATTGGACTCATGTTGCTATACATTCTTTATATCACCAGCGGGTTTGAAAGTTTGCATCTTTCTAGTTTATTCGAACTGCTGCATAAACAACAAGACAACCTTACCCGTCACACCAAAGATGCCTCACACAACTGGGGCGAAGGGCTTGCAAATGTTATGAGTTTGCACCGGTTTATGATTGAACGCTTGCTTGAGAGTTACCAAAGTTTGCATGAACTGTTAAGAAACTATACCTATGATCAACAAACCAATAAATCCGACTATGTCGAAAACACCATCAATAAACTGGATGAAGTGTTCACCAAAGAACAAATACGTGAAGCGCACCCGACTATTTCCGACTCAACAATTAATCGGACACTTAAACGCTTACGCGATGAAAAGAAAATTCGACCTTTAGGGAAAGGCCGTAGCGCAAAGTGGATGAAACTGTATAAAACTGAGAAAAAACAATCCCTTTACGAACAAATCAAATTTAAAGTATAGAATGGAATGATTCCAATGATTGAACACACCATACAAACCATGATTAAAGACGCGCTGTCGTCAATGAATGCGGAACTTGAAAGCATCGATATTGAAGTGCCAAATGATCCTGTTAATGGCGATTATTCAACAAACGTTGCGATGAAACTCGCACGCGTTTTGCGCAAAGCGCCAATTCAAATCGCCAAGGACATCGTTGATGCTTTTGACGCGAATGACACCTTTAAAAAAATTGAAGTCGCGCCCCCTGGATTCATCAATTTTTATGTCAATAAAACTCTGTATCACAGCGTCATTCACACCATCAATACCCAAGGGTCAGCTTATGGAGACTTATCACTAGGTAATGGGGAACGTTGGAACATTGAATACGTCAGCGCCAACCCAACAGGGAGTTTACATATCGGCCATGCTCGCGGCGCCTCTCATGGGGATGCCTTATCGCGTGTGCTTAAAAAAGCTGGTTATGACGTCACCCGAGAATTTTATGTCAACGATGGCGGCAACCAAATCCACAACCTAACTTTGTCGATTAATGCACGCTACCAACAAGCCTTTGGCAACGATGCTGCAATGCCAAGTGATGGGTATCACGGCAAAGAAATTATTCAACTCGCCAAGCAAATTAAAGCCGAACACGGCGACCGTTTCTTAAATGAGGATGGCTACGATTTTTTTAAAAAATACGGTGTTGAATACTTACTTGATGCCTTACGTGTTGATCTAAGTGCTTTCCATGTGGACTTTGACGTGTGGTTTAGTGAAGCCTCACTGTACAAGAAAAACGCCGTTCACGAAACCGTGAACGAGCTAAAAGCCAAAGGTTTCACGTATGAAGAAGATGGTGCTTTATGGCTTAAAACCACGGAGTTTGGTGATGAAAAAGATCGTGTTATCATTAAAAGTGATGGGAGTTACACCTACATTACCCCAGACATTGCCTACCACCGCGATAAACTAAGTCGTGGTTACACAAAACTGATTGATATTTTAGGCAGTGACCACCATGGCTATGTCCCACGTCTAAAAGCATCGATTGCGATGATTGGTGGGAAAACTGACTTGCTTGAAGTTGATCTTATGCAAATGGTCAAAGTCATTCAAGATGGGGAAGAAGTCAAAATGAGTAAACGTAGTGGAAAAGCCATTACTGTTAAAGACTTAATCGAAGATGTAGGAAGCGACCCCATCCGTTATTTCTTCGCGATGCGTAGTTTAAATACACAAATGGAACTTGACCTTGACTTGGCGTTAAAACAAACCAATGAAAACCCTGTCTACTACGTCCAGTATGCGCATGCCCGCATTGCAAGCATGCTCCGTCAAGCACAATCACAAGGTATTGACCTTGATTTATCAATTGATTCATTTGATACCCTAAATAATCCAAAAATTGACGATGTCTTAACCGCACTTGTTGAATACCCAAAAGTCATTGAAGAAGCAGCCACCAAACGTATTCCACACCGCGTGGCTCAATACATTCACAAATTGGCGTCGGCTTTACACAGTTTTTATGCCGATGAAAAAGTTATTCAAGACGATCAACGCGCAACGCTTGAGCGCTTAGCGCTGATGCATGCCGTTAAAACCGTCTTAAAAGACGCCCTAGAACTTGTCGGCGTCGAAGCAAAAGAACGCATGTAAATCGTATTTTCTGATAGAATATGTTTAATAAAGGAGGCACCACCATGGACCTTAAACAGTACATAAAAAACGTCCCGAACTTCCCAAAAGAAGGCATTCAATTTAAAGACATTACCCCGTTAATTGCGGATGGTGAAGCGTTTTATCACGCGACTCAACTCTTTTGCGACTACGCCAAAGAAGTCAATGCGGATGTCATTGTTGGACCGGATGCACGTGGGTTTATCTTTGGAACCCCTGTTGCGACGCAATTAAAACTCGGGTTTGTTCCCGTGCGAAAACCCGGCAAATTGCCGCGCGAAACCTTAACGGAATCTTACAGTTTAGAATATGGAGAAAACGCCTTATCGATTCATAAAGGTGACATCAAAAAAGGTCAACGCGTGTTAATTGTTGATGATTTACTGGCAACCGGTGGAACGATTAAAGCAACCATTAAACTCATTGAACAAAGCGGCGCAATTGTTGCTGGCATCGCCTTTTTAATCGAACTCAACGCGTTAAATGGACGCGAGAAATTTAGTACCTACCCGATTAAGTCGTTAATCACCTATTAACCCTAAAATATTAGTGAACGGAGGATGATCATGGATACGTTAACCTATAAAGAATTTATGGAAACTGTCACCGCCTACATGGATGAACGCGAAGATATTGATCGTATTCATGACGCGTATGAGTTTGCCTTAAAACACCATAAAGGGCAATCCCGCCGAAGTGGTGAAGACTATATTTCGCATCCTTTAAATGTGGCTCATATTCTTGCGGAGTATCAAACGGATCCGACCACGATAATGGCCGGTCTTTTGCATGACTGCATTGAAGATACAAGCGCTACGTTCGACGACATAAAGATTTATTTTGGTGAAGAAGTTGCCCTTTTAACTGAGGGGGTCACAAAACTTGGCCAGTATAAATTTAAAGGTCTCGAAACGGAAGAAGAAGAAAAACAAATTATCCAAGCTAAGAATTACCAAAAAATGTTGCTTGCGATGAGCAAAGACATTCGTGTCATCATCGTCAAGCTGGCTGACCGCCTTCACAACATGCGCACCTTAGGCAGCATGCCCGAAGATAAACAAAAACGGATTGCCAAAGAAACCTTAGATATTTACGCACCACTTGGTCACCGTTTAGGGATGTATTTACTTAAAGCTGAACTAGAAGACACTAGTTTTAAGTATTTAAACCCAGCACAATACCGATTAATCAGTCAAATGATTAGCGACACCAAAGAAAATCGTCAAGAAGATCTCGATTTAATGCGGACGAACTTAGAGTATTTGCTCAGTGAACACAACTTTGAATACAATGTTAAAGGACGCATTAAAAACATCTATTCGGTTTGGAAAAAAATGCAAACTCGCAACAAAGACTTTGATGATATTTTTGATTTACTTGCGCTTCGTATCATTGTAAAAAACGTCGAAGCCTGTTACAGCGCAATCGGGGTTATCCACAGCAAGTGGACACCGATTCCAAACCGCTTTAAAGATTACATCGCAATGCCTAAACCCAACCTTTACCAATCACTGCATACCAGTGTTATTGCGAATGGAAAAGTGTATGAAGTTCAACTCCGTACCAAGGAAATGGATCAAATTGCTGAATACGGGATTGCGGCCCATTGGTCTTATAAAGAGAATCGCGGCAAAATGCCAATGACTGAAATGGTCAGCAAGAAACTAAAATGGTATGGCGATCTTATTAAGTTCACCGAGGAAAGCGAATCCGAAGAAGACGTGCTTGATCTTTTACGTGATGACATCTTGCATTCAAACGTCTATGTCTTTACCCC
Organism: Candidatus Izemoplasma sp.; assembly: GCA_007131405.1. GTDB lineage: Bacteria > Bacillota_I > Bacilli_A > Izemoplasmatales > Izemoplasmataceae > SLQR01. The sequence goes on along the minus strand of SLQR01000078.1, from coordinate 15,372 downwards.
ACAAGGCGATATCATCGACTTACCTAAAGGCTCAACACCGCTTGATTTTGCCTTCCGCATCCATACCGAGGTTGGTATCCGCACCGTTGGTGCCATTGTAAACGGAAAAATCGTTCCGCTTGAATACGAACTTCAAACCGGTGACATCGTCAACATGAAAACCAGTAAAAACAGCTTTGGACCAAACGACAACTGGCTCAAAATTGTTAAAACTTCTGGGGCAAAATCAAAAATCAAAAACTATTTAAACAAACAACGTCGCGACGTGCTTGTAGACATGGGAAAAGAAGAGTTTTCCAAAGAGTTGCAACACCGTAACGTCGAAGTCACCTTAAACGATAAAATCGCTTTTGAACACTTCCAACATAAAGGCGTAAAAGTCGTTGAAGACCTTTATTATGAAATTGGTAAAAACACCTTGACGGCCAATTCAGCGATTAATGAATTGATCGGCGAAGAAAAACAAAAAGACAGAGATTTAATTGCATCAATCAATCGCAAGCAACCAAAAGAAACAAGTGGGGACACCAACATTGTGATTGAAGGCGTTGGCAACCCCTCCATTAAACTCTCAAACTGTTGCACCCCAATACCAGGTGATCGCATAACCGGTTATGTCTCCAAAGGCACCGGGATTGCCGTGCACCGCACTCGCTGCAATAACTTACAAAACCTTGATGAAGGTAGATACATTGACGTTGAGTGGGGACATGACTTAAGTCGCATCTACAACGTAAACTTAAAAATTATCGTCTCCAACCGCGATAACATTCTTGCCGAAATCATTAACACGGTGACGGCCAATAAATCATCCGTGATTCAAGTCACAGCAAGCACCAACAAACGCAGTGAAGGCATCATCAAACTTAAAGTTGGTGTGCATCATAAAACGGAACTTGAAAATGCCATTGTGAACTTGCAAAAGGTTCGCGGGGTTTTTAGCATTGAAAGGTTGATGAAATAATGACCATTCAGCTCTTACAATTTTACAAGTATTAGCCCGTTTAAAACGGGCTTTTCCTTTTTCACATAATTTGAAAGGAGCATCACTATGCGCGCAATAATTCAACGTGTCAAACAAGCATCAGTTGAGGTTGATAAAAAGATTGTTGGGTCAATTAACCACGGGTTGCTAATCTTTTTAGGCGTTACCCACGATGACACGGAAACCGATGTTGATTATCTTGTTAAAAAGATTCTTAATATGCGAATCTTTGAAGATGCCGAAGGGAAAATGAATCATTCGTTACTTGATTTTGATTATGAATTGTTAAGTGTCAGTCAATTTACCCTGCATGCAAACACCAAAAAAGGGAACCGCCCAAGTTTTACCGATTCAGCAAAACCTAAACAGGCAGAATCCCTTTATATTTACTTTAATGAACGGGTTAAAAAGGCAGGCATACACCTTGAAACCGGCGTTTTCGCAGCTATGATGGACGTGTCGCTTATTAACGATGGTCCGGTGACGATATCGCTAGACAGCAAAAACAAATAAATCCTAAATAAAGGAGAAAATCATGGATAAAATACAAGCATTTTGGCAACAATTTTTAAAGGACACAAACAGACCGAAAGAGACAGAATACATTGAAGCTTTTCACTTTGAACTCACAGAGAAAGTTGCAAACGAACTCCTAGACCTTGTATTAAAAGGACAAAAAAAGGCGACCGCAAGCAGTTTATACGCATACGACAAAGAAAATGAGCCGATACCAAGCGTAGGTGATTTAAGCATTGTGACCGATTGGGATGGGAATCCGCGTTGTGTGATTGAAACGAAAGCCATCACCATTATTCCATACAAAGAAATGACGTATGATGTTTGTAAGCGTGAAGGTGAAGACGATACCTTAGAGTCATGGCAACGTGGGCATGAACGTTTTTATCGTGCTGAAGGCAAAAAAATTGGCTATGAATTTAACGGAGACATGCCCGTCGTTTTTGAAGACTTTGAAGTCATTTATAAGCGTTAACACAGAAAAAAACCTTTATTTTTCAAGATATGGTATAATTATTTTAAGAAAATAACTCCGTGAATCACATAATGAGGATTGCATCATGACACCATTGACTACTAAAAGGAAGGATGATTTATATGATACGGAAGTTAACCGAATCAGACCGGAAAGCGGTACTTAAATTTTTAGCCGCAGAACCTGAACTAAACATGTATATCATTGGCGATATTAAAAACTTTGGCTTTGACAGTGAGGACCAAGCGATATACGCTGAGTTTCGTGACGATGCGTATTACGCAGTCATGAGTCAAAATCTATCGCACATTGTTTACTACGCAAAAGACGGTGATTTCAACACAAAGTGGCTTGATGTGTTTCAACAATTTAACTTTTTGTTCCTTAGCGGAAAAGCCGCATTGATAAAAGCCATCAGTCCCCATTTACCTAACATGGTTGAAGATCGCCTTGAATTTATGAAATCCACCACGTTCAAAAAACAAGATGATGTGGATTATGAGGGGGTTGAAATTTTGGAAACAGAGGCCGACGCTGAACTTGTCTATAACCTTCTAAATACGATTGAAGAACTTGACAGTGTAAAAATGAAAAGCAAAGACGAGTTTATTCAGTATTTAATGGACAACTCTGGTGACAATGGGACAACCGTATTTTACCGTGAAGATGGTAAGGTTGTTGCGAACGCTACAGCGGTTGGGGAAACGACCCACACCGCGATGGTGGTTGGTGTTGCCACAGATCCTGATTATCGTCAACGTGGACTGGGGAAAAAAGTGCTTCATTATTTGCTCGATTTTTATGTCAATCATAAAGAAAAAACCTTATGTCTTTATTACGATGACCCGAGAGCTGGTGCCCTCTATGAAAAACTAGGGTTTGTGCATATTGGTGAATGGATTATGCTTTTAAAGGAAGACACTTAATGCTTCCGATTATCACCACCCCTCGACTTATTTTGCGCCCGCTAAGACGTGCGGATGCGGAGGCTATTTTTGATTATGCCCAGCATGAGCATGTCGGTATTCCTGCAGGATGGGTCCCGCATCAAACGTTAAAAGATACCCATGAATACATCGACGGTGTCTACGCTAAACGCAAAGAATCCCAACCCGGTCCTTGGAGCATTATTCACCAAGAAGACAATCGAATGATTGGGACAGTCGAACTGCATTCATTTAAAGGCTATAAATCCGAGATAGGGTTTGTGCTTCATCCCGATTATTGGCGTCAAACTTACATGACGGAAGCCGTAAAAGCCGTGATGATTGTGGCGTTTGAGCATTTTCACATTGTTCGTCTAAGTTATAAACACTTCCTCGATAACCGTGCTAGTGAGCACCTACGTAAAAAACTGCACTTTACCGAAGAAGGCATCAAACGCAAAGGATTCCGTCACGGCGATGGTCGTGTATTAGACGAAGTTGTCAGCAGTTTTACCGATGATGATTATGCGGATTATTACGAATCTGAGTTCAAAGCGTTTAAAGCGCAATGTCTAATTAAATATGGCACGTAATTAAAAGCATAATTTATTGACACATTCGCTGTAACACGCTATAATTAGTGTGTTAAAAACCAATGAGGAAAAAAAGCATTATAAAGCCGTTTTAGAGAGTGATGGATGGTGGAAACATCACACGAACTGATAATGTAAGACATTTCTGAGGGTCTTTTTGAATTAAGTAGAAAAGAACGTATGCCTGCGTTAAAGGCTGAGGGCCGGTTGTGATGACCGGAACTAAGGTGGTACCGCGGAATGGATTCGCCCTTAGGTTTTCTAAGGGCGATTTTTTTATAAAAGGAGTGTTACAATGATTAAACGAATGAAAGGCACCTATGATGTCACAGAAGACATCGCCTACATGCACGAAATTGAAAAGAAAATAATGACGGTGAGTCGCTTGTTTAACTACAATGAACTGCGCACACCGCACTTTGAAGCGAGTTCACTGTTTCACCGCGGAGTTGGTGAAGCAACGGATATCATTAGCAAGGAAACGTATGATTTTATTGATCGCGGAAAGCGTGATAATACCTTGCGTCCTGAAGGAACGGCCGGTGTGGTAAGAGCGTATATTGAAAATAAGCTTTACATCGATCCTGTGACCCCACAAAAATACTATTATTACGGATCCATGTTCCGTTATGAGCGTCCCCAAAAAGGGCGTTTTCGTGAGTTCCGTCAATTTGGGGCGGAAGCGTTTGGTTCGCCGCATCCACATATTGATGCTGAAGTGATTGCTTATGCCGTTATGCTTTTGCGTTCACTCAAACTTAAAGATGTTACAGTGCATATTAATTCACTTGGTGACACCGCAAGCAAAACAGCATTTCATAAAGCGTTAAAGACTCATTTACGTGATGACATTGATACGCTGTGTAGCGATTGTCAGACACGGTATGAAGAGAATCCTCTACGCATTTTAGATTGCAAAGTGGATCAAGATAAAGCCGTCTTAAAAACGGCACCAAAACCGCTTGATTACTTAAACGATGAAGACAAAGCCCATTTCGACCAAGTCTTGCAAGGGCTTCGTGCCATGCACATTGATGTTGAAGTCGATAAAAACCTTGTGCGTGGACTGGATTATTATACGCATACCGTGTTTGAGATAAAAGTCAGCAAAGATTTACTTGGTAACCAAAACGCCATTTGTGGTGGCGGTCGCTATAATCATCTTGTTGAAACGTTGGAAGGACCCACAACCCCAGCGGTTGGGTTTGCTTTTGGCATCGAGCGTTTAATCGTTGCCCTTAAAGCCGCAAACTATCCGCTAAAAGAGCCGTATCTACACAGTTACTTTTTAGTGCTTGGTGACCGAGCGCGTTTAGCCGGACTTGCCTTAATGCAACGATTCCGCATGGGTGGGTTAATGTGCAACATGGACTTTATGGAAAAAAGCATGAAAGCTCAGTTTAAACAAAGCGATCACCAAAGTGCACGCTTTGTGATCATTATTGGTGAAGACGAAGTCAATCAAGAAACCGTGCAAATAAAAGACCAAGAAACCAAAGAAGAATACACCGTGACTATTAACGAAGCCTACGAGAAAGTTGTTGACTTATTAACCGCAGGGTCGGCTTGTGTTGATTGCGATAAAGGAGAGAAATAACATGTATACCCATCATAACAATGCCTTAACCATGAACGACGTTGGCACCAAGGTTAAATTAAAAGGGTTTGTGGCAAAACGCCGTGACCTTGGGAACTTAGTGTTTGTCGATTTACGTGACACCGAAGGCATCACACAACTGGCCTTTGACCCAGATAACGATTTAAAATCAATTGCAAGTGCCCTAAAAAACGAGTACGTGGTTGAAGCTGAAGGCACCGTGCGTGAACGTTCAAGCAAAAACCCAAACCTTAAAACCGGCGACATTGAAATTGACGTCAATAAACTGCGTGTTTTAAACACCGCCAAACAACCGCCGATGCTTATTCAAGATGAAACGGACGCGTTAGAAGATACACGCCTTAAGTATCGTTATTTAGACTTGCGCCGCCCAGTGCTTCAAAAGATGATGAAACTTCGTCATCACATGATGCAAAGTGTGCGTAGTTTCTTAAATCAAGAGCAGTTTCTTGAAATTGAAACCCCAATCTTAACCGCATCCACACCAGAAGGTGCACGTGATTATGTCGTTCCTTCACGTGTTCATAAAGGTGAATACTATGCGTTACCACAATCCCCACAAATCTTTAAACAGCTTTTAATGGTTAGTGGGTTTGAGCGCTACTATCAAATTGCTAAATGTTTCCGCGATGAAGACTTACGCAGTGACCGTCAACCAGAATTTACCCAAATTGACATGGAAATGAGTTTTGTGAATCAAGAAACCGTCCTTAATGTCAGTGAACGGTTAATCAAGCACGTCATGAAAGACGTTGCTGGCGTGACGTTAACTGAACCTTTTAAACGCATGACCTACCATGATGCGTTACGCGATTATGGGACAGACAAACCCGATACGCGTTTTGAGATGAAGTTAAAAAACCTTAATCCCATCTTAACAGATACCGATTTCAAGGTTTTTCGAGGCATTTTAAAGGACAACGGTTCAATTCAAGCGATTAATGTCAAAGGTGGTGCAAAAGCGTATTCACGTAAAAACATTGATCAGCTCACCGAAGAAGTAAAAAAACATGGCGCAAAAGGGCTAAGTTTTATTAAACTAACCGAGACTGAAGCGACCGGTTCAATCGTTAAGTTTTTAAGTGATAAAGAACTTGTTGGGATTAAAACGATAACCGAGGCTGAAGCTGGTGACCTGATTTTAATCGTTGCAAGTTCACTTGCAGTGACGCGTCAGTCCCTTGGACACTTACGCCGCGTGGTTGCAAAACAACAAAATCTTATTAACGACGATGTCTATGACTACACCTGGGTTGTGGATTGGCCTTTATTTGAGTATGATGATGAGACGGAACGCTACTATGCTTTACACCATCCGTTTACACGGGTTCAAGATGCGGACAAGAGTACATTCATCGATAAACCAGATGAAGCGCTTGCTTATGCTTATGACCTCGTCGTGCAAGGACAAGAACTCGGTGGCGGGTCGATGCGTATTCATGAAGCTATGATGCAAACATCCGTATTTGATGTGCTTGGTTTATCAAAAGAAGAACAACAAACGCGTTTTGGCTTTTTAACGGACGCATTGGCTTATGGGACACCACCGCATGGTGGGATTGCCTTTGGGTTTGACCGCTTTGTAATGATTTTAGGCAAAACAAGCAATATTCGTGATGTCATTGCTTTCCCAAAAACAAGCAGTGCGCAATGTTTAATGACAGGTGCACCAAGCCCTATTAGCAAAGCGCAGCTCGATGAATTTATTGCCAAGCCAAAACCAAGCAAGGATGAATAGTATGTATGAGCGTCTTTTGCCGCTTTTTGGTGAAGACGGGATTGAACGGTTAAATGCGAGTACTGTGCTGGTTGTTGGATGCGGCGGCGTTGGGAGTTTTGCGATTGAAGCCCTTGCCCGTTCGGGCGTTGGCACACTGATTCTTGTGGATAAAGATACCGTCGAAGCGTCAAACTTAAACCGCCAACTTGGTGCGCTTCATTCAACCCTTGGACAGATGAAGGTTGATGTCCTTAAAGCGCGAATTCAAGACATTAACCCTGCATGCAAAGTCATCACTTATGGGGTCCTTTATAACGACCACACAAAGCACGATATCCTAAACCATCCGATTGATTTTGTTTTTGATGCGATTGATACGGTTACCTGTAAGCTCAATCTCATTGAGGAATGCTTACGTCGACACTTGCCTTTTATCACAAGTTGTGGTCAAGGCAATCGCATGGAGCCACAAAGCGTGGTGATTACTGAATTAAGCAAAACAGCCTACGATCCGATTGCTAGAGTCATGCGTTCGCAAGTACGGAAGCGTAAAATCAAGGCGAAAATTCCGTGCGTTTATTCAAAAGAAATACCTATGAAGTTGTCGCCTCAACGGCAACCTGCCTCAAACGCACTGGTGCCGAGTACGGCAGGCTTAACGGCAGCTTCTTATATAATTCAGTCACTGTTGAAAGGGTGAAGGTATGAAATCAATTGTTTTTGCAGGTGGATGTTTTTGGGGCGTTGAAGCGTATTTTAAACTGGTTGTAGGTGTCACTGATACAACGGTTGGGTACATTGATGGCGCGAAAGAAAACCCAAGTTATGAAGACGTATGTTCCGGTTCTGGTCATACAGAAGCGGTCCATATCGTGTATAATGAAAGTGTTTTAACGCTTGAGACATTGCTTGAGCATTTATTTAACATTATTGATCCAACCCTATTCAACCGTCAAGGACCAGATATCGGCAAGCAATACCGCACTGGGATTTATAATTATAACGCTGAGCAAAAGACCGTGATTGACGCCTTCTTAAATGAAGCAAAGAACAACTATAGTCGACCGCTTCAAGTTCAGTGTAAAACCGATTTGCCGTTTTATGAAGCTGAGGCGTACCATCAAGATTATTTGGACAAGCATGAAAATGGCTATTGTCATGTAAATTTATCGTCTGTTAAAAACATTCAATAGGAGGCCGTTTATGAAACGTACCGATACGATTAGTTGGGATGAATACTTTATGGGGGTTGCCTCACTTTCAGCGCAACGCAGTAAAGACCCAAGTACGCAAGTGGGTGCTTGCATTATTAATACAAAGAAACGCATTGTCGGCATTGGGTATAATGGATTCCCCGCAGGACTCGATGATGATAAATACCCTTGGAAAAAAGAAGGGGAGTTTCTAGATACAAAGTATGCATATGTAGTGCATGCTGAACCGAATGCGATTTTAAACAGCACCGTGAGTTTAGATGACGCGACGCTTTATGTGACACTTTTTCCGTGCCACGAATGTGCGAAGTTAATTATCCAAAGTGGCATTAAAGAAATTGTCTATGTTGAAAATAAATATCAAGAAAAAGCTAGTGTTCAAGCAAGCATGCGCATGCTTGCAGATGCCGGTGTTGCGTTAAGACAAATGCCTAAAGTTCGTGTGGTGGTTGAACGTGATTAAGCAGTTAAAGCGCAAAAAAGTTTTAATTCTCGCGCTCTTATTCCCTTATATATTCTTTATGTTTGTCAGTACGTATCGCATCGAATATAGCTTAACAGCCCCCGGTGGGTTAAGCGCGGTCGAACAACAAGTGACGTTTGATTCGATGTACGAAAGTGACGGGGAACTTTATACGACGTATGTGATGGGCATCGTTGAACCAACGTTTTTGCAATTTATGATGGCGTACTTTGATGACCGTATTGATACACGCTCTATCGCGTTTTCGGATCAAGGGTTAACGGATCGTCAACGCATTGAATATGGGTTTTTGCAGCGTGACAATGCTTGGAACGCCGCCATTATTTCCGCATACAGTGCACTTGATATTCATGTTGACTATGTGATTCGTCAAATGGTCACACGCATTTATCCAGACAACGCGGATATTGGTGACTTGCAGGTGCTTGATGAAATCCTCGCAGTCAATGGGGAAACGGAGAATATTGTCTTTACTTTAAACAATATTGATTGCGATATTCCCATCACACTAACGGTCCGAAATGAAGCAGATGACATTGTGACAATTGACATCACGAAGCGTCGTGTTGAAAATGTCTGCAGTTCGTGGTTTAGTGTTGAACCGTATTATGATATTCTAGAAGTAGGATTAGACTACGAAGTTCACACAAATTTTGTGGGTGGACCAAGTGGCGGCTTTATGCAATTTCTACAAATCTACAATGCGTTAACTGAAGAAGACCTAATTTCAGGTATGCGTGTTGCTGGCACGGGTGGGATTGACCTTAATGGCTACGCGCTTCCCATGGGCGGCATTAAACAAAAAGTGATCGCCGCAGACATGGCTGGTGTGGATGTGTTTTTTGTCCCAAGACTAAATGATAACAACTATAACGATAATTACCAACAGGCGTTGCGTGCCATTGAAGAGTTTGATCTCTCGATTACGGTGGTTGGGGTGAATCATTGGACGGATGCAGTCAATTATCTGTTGGAACTGAAAGGTGAGGACCATGTATAAAGATGAAAAAAAACGTATGTTTAAATTATTTACTTGGCTTGAGATTATAAAAAGCTTTATTTTCTCTGTTGCGTTAACAACCTTGGTGATTGCACCACTTGTGGCACTCTTTATTAATGTGTTGTTGCTTTATGTGTGGCATACAACGCTATGGTTAAGTTTAATTAGTGTCTTTATGGGTGCTTGGGGTTATTTATTGGTTTATTGGTTTTACGACACCTTGGTTTTATACCGTGAAGACAGTGATTTAAACATTAAGTATTTACGCAGGATTGAAGGCATCCCTTTTGCGATTATTTTATTTTTAATCGGCATGGGACTGACCTTATTTGTTGTACCGAATTTTTTAGGATAGGATGTGAAGTCGATGACTTTAAAAAAAGATTATATAGCAGCTATTGTGATGGTGATTGGTATTGTCGCAATCGATCAAATCAGCAAGATTGGGGTAGACAGATACATGAATGTTGGCGGACGATCACTCCGTCTGATTCCGAACTTCCTTTATTTTACTTTGCACTATAACGATGGCGCAGCGTGGGGAGTTCTACCTGGTGCAATGCTGTTTTTTGTTATTGTGACTGTGGTGGCGCTTTTGCTTTTCATCTTTTTAGCAAAAGATTTAAACTTCCGTCATCGCATGATATTGTCGTTTGGCCTAGTGTTGCTTATCGCTGGGGCGACGGGGAATTTTATTGATCGTCTTCGTCTTGGTTATGTGATTGACTTTATTGATTTTTATATCTTTGGGTATGATTTTCCGATTTTTAATGTCGCGGATATGGCGCTAACCATTGGGATGATTTTCTTTGGGTTTGATGTGCTTTTCTTAGAACAAAAAAGGAAAGTGAAGTAATGGAACCTATTCGCTTAACCATTCCAGAATCACTCGAAGGCATGCGCCTTGATAAAGCGATTGCTGAACTTGAATCTTCCTTGAGCCGAAACCAAATCAAAGGGTTTATCGAGGAAGATTTAGTCCATTTAAATGGCCTTACTACAAAAGCAAGCGCGAAAGTAATGCACGGTGATACGATTGTGATTGAACGCAAAGAACCTGAAGTGTTGGATTTAGAACCCGTGAATCTGAATTTAGATATTATCTATCAAGATAAAGACTTGCTTGTGGTGAATAAACCCAGTGGGATGATTGTCCATCCAGCAGAAACGGTTAAAGAACCGACACTTGTGCATGGCTTATTAGCCGAAGTTGATGACTTGGGCGTAACAAACGACACGATTCGTCCTGGTATTGTGCACCGCATTGATAAAGAAACAAGTGGTTTGTTGGTGGTGGCAAAACATGAACAGGCGTTAAAAGCGCTACAAGCCTCACTGAAGGCACAAAAAGTAAAACGCGAGTATTACGCGCTTGTTGAAGGGGTTATTCCTCACAACATTGGCAAAATAGATGCGCCAATTGGACGCGATAAAAAAGATCGTAAACGCATGAGTGTACAAAGTGGTGGACGTGCTTCGGTGACGCATTTTCAGGTTGTCGAACGGTTTGAAGCGCACACACTAATTTTGTGTCAACTTGAAACCGGACGAACGCATCAAATTCGTGTGCATTTACGTTACATCGGTCATCCAATTGTTGGAGATCCCGTGTATGGGCGTCGCAAAACCGATACGGAGTTTGGGCAGTATCTTCACGCTGCAACCTTGGCGTTTGACCATCCTGCAACCAACGAGTTGATGACGTTTGAAGCAAAACTACCCGATTTTTTTGAAACAAAACTTTCACACTTAAGAGGTTGATATAATGGCGGATATTTATATGCATAAGCGTCTTGCGCATGAATTTGTGCGTGCGTATCCAACGTTAAAAGAAGACTATGTGCTGTGTGGATCTCAAGGACCCGATCCCTATTATTACATGGTCTTTTCTAATCAGTTTACGCAGGCACGTCAGATTGGCGATCGTTTGCATGACACAAATATCAATACTAGCTTTAATGCGATGATTAACTACGTCAAGACGCATTACTCCGATGAACTTTACAGTTACCTCGTTGGGTATATTCTGCATTTTGTGCTTGATGTTAATGTGCATCCGTATGTTTATTATCATGTTGGAAAATACCATAAAACCAAGCAAAAAACAGCGCCCATGCGTGGACTGCACTTGCGTTTTGAACGCCGCATTGATGCCTGTTTAATCCAAGAGGATACCAAGAAAAAACCTCATGCCTATAAACTCGAACAAGCGCTCCCATTTAAACACCTTCCGAATTCAGTTGCGAGCATGATGGAACATGTCGTCTATGAAACCTTAGACATTGCCCGAGCTGGACGTCTCTTTCAAATGAGTTACCGCAGCATGAGACGTGTCATTAAGCGTCTAGTGAACGATCGTTTTGGATTCAAACTGCCCATCCTTAAGATGCTCGATTGGTTTAATCGTGACAGGGCTCTCTTTTTCCGAGATATGACGTTTCGCAAACTTTCGCTTGATGATTTTGATTACTTGAATCGTGATCACCGCACCTGGCATCACCCCATCACAAACGCCCCAAGCCATAAAAGCGTTGATGATTTGTATCTTGATGCTTACTTAGAAGCTGAGCATATTGTTAAGGAAGTCAATCGTTATCTTTTTGATGATGAACCGATTGATTTCAATGCCCTTTTTAAAAACCGTTCCTTTAATTCGGCCATGGATGCCGATGATGAGCGCACGATGAAATATTTTCATCTTTTTACGGACCAGATGCGTGATTTTACCTTATAAAGATTTTAAAGAGCCGTCGAGATAGACGGCTCTTTAATTTCAAACGATGGGCAATTTGTCAAGACTACACCCACAAAAAATATGCGCTATAATGAGGGTACCTTAAATGAAAAGGAGGGTCTCTTATGGAAGAGTATAAACTTTACCGTGAAATTCTGTGTATTGATTTGAAAAGTTTTTTTGCGTCGGTTGAATGTGCGTTAAGAGGCTTAGATCCTTTTAAAACACCTTTAATTGTGGCAGATAAAGGTCGCGGTGGGGGATCAATTGTGCTTGCGGTGACGCCGTATTTAAAAGCGCAAGGGATGCCAAGTCGGTGTCGCTTGTTTGAAGTTGAAGACCGTGATGATTTAATTATTGCCAAACCACGGATGCGTGAATACTTACACGCCTCACGAAAAGTTATTGAAATTTACTTGCGTTATGTCTCACACGAAGATTTGCATATATACAGCATTGATGAAGCGTTTCTTGATGTCACGCACTACTTAAATTATTATAAGACCGATACCGAGACGCTTGCCAAAACCATTCTTAACACCATTCTTGAAGAAACTAAGATTCCCGCAACGTGTGGAATCGGCGATAATCTTTTACTCAGTAAACTCGCGCTTGACCTTTACAGCAAAAAGGCGGCGGGTGGCATTGCAGAAATACGCTATCGTGATGTTGAAACAAAACTTTGGCCGATTCAACCACTTTCAACGATGTGGGGCATTGGCCCGCGCATGGAAGTGCGCCTCAATAAACTTAACCTTTATAAAGTTGGCGATCTAGCCCAGGCAAACATTACCCACCTCAAACGCTTATTTGGGGTAATGGGAGAAGAACTTTACTACCATGCACATGGCATTGATATGGCTATTATTAGTGAAAAGCGCACGGATTATACACCGATGAAAAGCGTGGGACTTGGGCAAACGCTCTTTAAAGACTATGACACCTCGATGATTATGCAAGTCTTTTTAGAGATGAGCGATGAGGTGGCTGAAAAGTTGCGCTTTATGCGTTCAGCGGCAAAGACGGTGCACTTAGGCATTGGCTACAGTAAGGCTTACGGTGGGGGTTTTTCAAGACAATTATCGCTTGGTGAGCCCACCTTTGACCCCAATGATATTTTTCGTGCGGTGGTCGATCTCTTTCTTAAACATGGTGAGGCCTTACCGATTCGTAAAGTCTTTATTCGGGCGACCGGTTTAAGCAATGCACGGATGGACTTGCAAGTCTCGTTTTTCGAGGATGTGATTCAAAAAGAGAAGCGGCTTAAACTTTGGGAAACGATTGATCGCGTTCGTGTGCGGTACGGAAAAAAAAGTGTCACGCGGCTTTCAAGTTACTTAGACAGTGGCACCCTGATTATGCGCAGTGATTTAATCGGTGGTCACCATGGCTGATCTTTATCTTGATCGCCGCATGTTAAAATGGTTGCCGTTTCAAGCGCTACCTGAACAAGGTGATGATATCCGTGCCCTTTACAAAGGCTTAACAAAAGAAGAACGCCCCCTCTTATCCGAAGATCAACTCGAATCCATGCAGTGGCGTTTTGAAGAAGCTTATCAGCGTCATGAAAAAGTTGTTGTTACAACATTTGAGCATAGTCAAAAGAAGGATTATGAAGGTGTCATCGTTGGCTTTGATCAAACCATGGGTCTTTTATTCCTTGATCAAAAGACCGTGCACATCGATCGCATTATTGCGATTGAATAAAAGCGTGAAATATCCCGATAAACACGGTATAATAAACTCATCCTAAGTTTGGAGGTTTCTATGAAAGAAGAAAAAAATACATCAAAACTTGGCATACTAATTATGGCAGCTGGTGCCACGCTCTTTATTGGTTCAGTCATCTACGCGATTTTAAATCCAGAACTGATTGCCGTTATGAGTACGATACGTCTCTTTGCGATTGCGGCCGTGTTAATTGGGCTCGTGTTAATCAATCAAGTCGATGTTCATAAAATTGATGAACCCGAACGCAAACAGATTGAAAAAATGAAAATCGCTGTGTGGGTAATCTTGACTGCAATGATTGTGGCTTTCCTAACGATGACATTGTTCTTTATGCCATCAAATTAAAAAAACTCTCCTGAGGAGAGTTTTATTTTTGGTTGCGGTGCATGTTTTGATCAATTAAAAGCGCGACAATGTTTTTCCAAACGCGCCGTTCTGAGGAAGAAAGCAAGGCTTCATTGTATTTATAATCACTTTTTTTAATAACCGAATTCAACACGTCACGTAACGCGTCGTATTTGCTAAGTGTGATGTCAGAAAACACCGGGGAAAAAGATGATTTTGTTTGTTTCAAGGCTTTTCTTATCGCTTCAAAGTGGGTCAAGCAAACGATGCCATCTTCTTTATACGCTTCTAAGAAACGATCATCATCAAGCGATGATGCAAAGGTATAAACAGCGCTCGCTTCGATTTCTTTCTCGTCGTTACACATCATGCATATCGACGCTTCTTTTCGTTTTTTTGGGGTACGCAAACGGTAATCAAGCAACTGGCGATACATCATCGCATGCGCGAGTGGGTCTTGTTTTTTTAGCATTAAACTGGCGTGATGTTCGCAAAAGCCTTCTTGACGCAAAAAATCGGTCATAAAGTCGATGTCCGTTACATGCTCACGCAGTAAAAGATCCAATTTTCGGTCTGTGGTGGTTTTGATTAGGTCACAAACAGCGCAGTTTTGGGATTCCATCCGTTGCAGTAAATCGTGTGATAAAGCGGTATAAGCCATTTTATTGTGCCTCCATAAGAAGTATCTTGTCTATTGTACGAGTAAACGACGCAATTGTCAAATAGGCAATAAAAAAAGCCGCTAAACGGCTTTTTTATTGATTAACCTTTACATCATCATAGGCATCAAAGCGCTCAAAGGCTTTCACGACGTATGAACAGGTTGGTAATATTTTCAGGTTGTTCTCGCGAGCATACTCTGCAAGACGATCTAGCAAATGCTTTGCGATGTTTTGACCGCGTAATGATGGGTCAACATACGTTGAATACGCAACGATGACATTGTTGTCGGGTTCGGGTTTGTAAGCAATCACTGCGACGGCATCTTTTTCATTTTCGCCAATGTAAAATTTGTGGCTTCCTTCTTTAAT
>SLQR01000113.1 GCA_007131405.1 Candidatus Izemoplasma sp. | reverse complement strand
GCCATCGCAAACACAATAGGCTTATCATTCATGCTTTTAATCATCGATTCCGTGACTAAGTCACCAACCGAAACACCGATAAAAACATCTGTATTTTCAATAAGATCAGCTAATGTGTTATTATTTCTACTTGGCTTTTCATCAATAATGTTATCATCAATTATACCTTGAATGGCGTAATCATAGGTGTCATAATTTGCTTTTTGAATCACGCCATCTTTGTTATAAGCATAAATTTTATGAATGCCCATCGATTTGAGTAAACGTGCAATTGCATTCCCTGCGGCACCCGTACCACATAACGTTATTTCAAGGGAATTCAACCCTTTATTCACAAGTATAGCACTATTAATTAATGCCGCAGCAACAACGATGGCCGTGCCATCTTGGTCATCGTGAAAAACAGGAATATCGAGTTCACGTTCTAAAGTGTCAAGAATTTTCATGCACTTAGGCGCACTAATGTCTTCAAGATTAATGCCACCAAAAGTCGGTGCTAATGCTTTACAAATCTGAATTATTTCATCTGGATCTTGCGTGTCTAAACAGATAGGCATCGCATCAACGCCACCAAAGGATTTAAATAAAGCAGCTTTTCCTTCCATTACAGGGAGTGCAGCTTTTGGGCCTATATTACCAAGACCTAAAACAGCAGAACCATCCGTAACAATCGCAATTGTATTCCCCCTATTTGTGTAGGTGTCGACTTCGTTTGGATTGTTTGCGATAACCCGGCAGGGTTCGGCCACACCAGGTGAGTAAGCCCATGAAAGGACATCCTGAGAATCCATCTTGATTTTAGTCTTAATTTCAATCTTCCCTTTATATTTACGATGAAGAAACAAACTTTTTTCCTTTAATGTCATGAAGTTCCTCCTTTGAAAATCTGGTTGCCATGCAAATCATAAGCAACAAAACAAGGAAATTCATCAACCACCAATTCATAGATTGCTTCAGTGCCTAAATCTTCATACATGAGAACTTTGCTTGACTTAATTTTGCTGGATAATAAAGCACCAGCTCCACCCGTTGCAATCATATAGATGGCATTGTTTTCAACCATAGATTTACGAAACGCTTCTGATCGGTTCCCTTTTCCAATCATAATTTTAACGCCACGTTTCATTAGTGGTGTGGCTAAAGAATCCATGCGATAAGCGGAAGTCGGTCCACTTGAACCAATAACTTGTCCCGGTCTAGCGGGCGTTGGCCCAACATAATAAATTACAGAACCTTCCAAATCAAAAGCGGGATTTTCATCTTCAATTAAGCGCATATGTGCTTGATCACGTGCGGTATAAATTGTCCCTGAAATTAACACTTTATCGCCAACGGTAAGTTCTTTTAATCGACTAACATCGATGGGGGTTTTTAAATGAATCATAGCGTCACCTCAATATGTCTAGCGGAGTGGCATTGAATGTTTATTGCAACAGGAAGTGAGGCAATGTGCATCGGATACGTATTAATTTTGACAGCTAGGCATGTTGTTTCCCCGCCTACACCCATTGGTCCAACACCTAGACGATTGATTTCGTCATACAGTTCACGTTCTAGATTACGAATAATTGGATCAGAGGACTCATCATTTAAATCGCGCAATATAGCTTCTTTTGCTATTAGAGCACTCTTCTCAAAGTTCCCACCAATACCAATACCGACAATAATCGGTGGGCAAGGTCTTCCGCCCGCATCAAATACCGTATCAAGCACGAGCTTTTTAACGCCTTCGATGCCTGCGTTCGGCGTGAGCATAACAACTTTACTCATATTCTCACTTCCAGCGCCTTTAGAGGCGATTTTCAAAATAAGCTTATCACCCGGAATTACTTTAGTATGTAAAATAGCGGGTGTATTATCTTGAGTATTTTGTCTGTCAAAAGGATGTTTAACAACGGATTTACGTAAGTATCCCTCATCGTAGGCTTGGCGCACACCACGATTAATGGCTTCGTCTAAAGGCCCATTATAGTAAACATCTTGTCCGATTTCGGCAAATACAACAGCAACGCCAGTATCCTGGCACAGCGGCGAATTTCCTTGTCTGGCCAATTCTTGGTTCGTTAAAATATCATCAAGAATAGACTTGGATAATTCACTTTTCTCTTTATCTTTCGCCTTTTTAAGCATAGTAACAAGTGAATTGTCCAGCTCATAATTAATTTTAATGAGCGATTCTTTAACGATCCTTGTGACTTCATCAAGTGAAATTTCACGCATATTAGCACCTCATTTCATACACCGTAATTATATCATAGATAATAGGCGAAATGGGTTTGAAAGTCGTGAAATTGAAAACAAAAAGAAATCACTTGCATGAACCTAATCTTTTTGTTATAATTTACACGCTAATAAAACTTACTATGATGATAAATCATGGCGGAAGGAGTAATACGATGAAAAAAGACATTCATCCAAACTATAAAAAAGTAACCGTTACGTGTACAACATGTGGAAACACCTTTGAAACGGGGTCTGTTTTAGACGAGGTTCGTGTCGATACATGTTCAAAATGCCATCCATTTTACACAGGGAAGCAAAAGCATGCTTCAGCTGATGGACGTGTTGAGCGTTTTAACAAGCGTTACGGTATGGATAAAAAATCAGAATAATCACCACGAAATGAAGAAGCTGCCTCGGCAGCTTTTTTAATTGGAAAACACTTTTAAAACATGAGGTGCTTAGGTATAATAAGACTATAAAAAAATAAGGGAAGTGGTAGGATGATGCTTAAACAAAAAGAAGGATGGATTGAAGTAATCACTGGTCCAATGTTTGCAGGAAAAACAGAAGAACTCATACGCCGTATTCGTCGACTTGAATACGCTAAGAGAAATATAGTGGTCTTTAAACCGCAGCTGGATAACCGTTTTGCTGAAGGCGAAGTGGTTTCACATAATAAAACCAAAACAAAATCAATTAACATCACAAAATCAAAAGAAATGTTCTTGCATGTCACGCCAGAAACCGATGTTATAGCCGTTGATGAAATACAATTTCTTGATGAAGAAGCTGTAAAAGTTGTTCAATATTTCGCAGACAACGGAAAACGTGTCATTGTAAGTGGACTCGATAACGACTTCCGAGCGGAGCCATTTAGTTTTATGCCACAGCTGCTTAGCATGGCAGAATATGTTACCAAACTTAGTGCTGTATGTGTTAAATGCGGTTCACCTGCTACACGGACTCAACGGATTGTTGATGGAAAACCCGCTAAATATCATGATCCAATCGTATTAATTGGTGCAGAAGAATCTTACGAGGCACGATGTCGACGTTGCCATAAAGTTTATCGAAAACCAAAACCGTATAAAGGAAAAATTTAATGAATGATCAAGATTACATGAAAGAAGCGGTTAAAGAAGCACGGAAAGCCTTGGCGTTAGGTGAGGTACCGATTGGAGCAATCATAGTGAAAGACAAAGAAATTATTGCTCGTGGTTTTAACCGGAGAGAAACTGATCAACAAACCACACAACATGCTGAAATTATTGCCATTAAAGGAGCGTGCACAGCACTTAAATCATGGCGTTTAGAGTCGTGTACACTTTACGTGACTCAAGAACCGTGTGTCATGTGTTCGGGGGCTATTATTCAGGCTCGAATACCTAAAGTTCGCTACGGAACGACAGACTTAAAAAACGGCGCACACGTGTCTCAACTAAGGCTCTATGATATTCCGTTTAATCACCGAGTTGATGTACGTGGCGGAATTTTAAAACAAGAAACAAGCGACCTAATAAAAGATTTCTTTTCTACTTTACGTAAACAAAAAAATAATGTATAGTAGGGCAGTAGGTAATAATGGATTTCTTATCAATCATCCTCATTCAATAGGTAGTGGTGAACTAGGTCAGGTCGGGAACGAAGCAGCCTTAAGCTTATTATCTATGTGGGTGGGGATGCTTGATAAGAAATCTTTTTTATAGTATAAATTGGAGGATAAAACATGGATAAAAAAGTTATATTTATGGATCTTGATGGAACAATTATTGACCACACCATCAACGATGTTCCTGCATCAACTAAAGCAACAATTGCAAACCTTCAAGCTGAAGGGCATCTCGTTGTCATAGCTACAGGAAGACCTCCAGCGCTATTTTATAATATTGAAAAGACATTGAATATTGATACCTATATTGCAGCAAATGGACGATTTGTAAAACATAAAGGGACTGTATTACTCCAAGATTATATTGCCCCACATATCGTCGATGCGTTCGTTAAAGACATGGAATCTAGGAACATTGATGTCGGTTTTGAAACGGCAGACGATTATGTAATCCATAAAAAAACATCAGATATAGTTAGTCAGTTTAGTAAGCACTTTCACCTCGAAGAACCAAAAGAGATCTATAATTTTCATCAATCAAACAACGTCCTTCAAATGATTATGTTCACCGATAACCACCAACAAGAAAAAACCTTCAAAAAATACCCAGAACTTGACTTTAATATATCTTGTCGCTACGGAATAGATATTAATGCACAAGGGGGGATGAAAGAGGTTGGTGTCGATGTCCTTATCAACCACCTTAACGTGAAAAGAGAAAATACCATTGCTATCGGAGACGGCTACAACGACATTGGTATGATTAAACATGTACATATCGGGATTGCCATGGGTAATGCTTGTCAGCCATTAAAAGATGTAGCGGATATGGTTACAGACTCTGCCAATCAAGATGGCATAGAAAAAGCCATTAAAAAACTCAATTTACTATAAATAAAACATCCCGTTGATCGGGATGTTTTTTAGTGGGATGGATCACCGATGGGGGCGCTAAAATAAGCCATTACCCCATCATTAGAATTAACAATATCAAAATCATATTCGTGGGCTTTTAAAATTTCACTTACTAAAAATAAACCAATCCCTGACCCTCGACTTCCGATTTTGCTCTCCTGAGTGTTTTCTAGTCGATAAAACGGAAGCCAGATATTTTTAATCTCGGATTTATCGATAAATACGCCGCTATTAATAATTTCAAAATGAGACATACGGTTTTTTGTGTACACGTTTATCGTAATGGTTTCCTTTTCGGGTGTATATTTAATTGCGTTGGTAATAAAGTTAGATAAGACGCGCTTGATTAATTTATCTTCACCCGAAATATAAACATTCTCTTCGATATTTACTTGAATCTGAAGCCCATAATTTTTAAATGTCGTATTAAAATCATTCACAAAATACTTCGTAGTTTCACTCAAGTTAATTGGCGTTAAATCGAGTTGATTTTCTTTATCTTCAAGACGATATATTTGCAACATATCTTGAATCATTAGCGAAGATTTATTAATTTCGTCCAACAAGTTTTCAAGTTCTTTTTTTTGTTCTTTTTCAGGAATAATATCATCAAGAATTCCTTGAACCGTGACTTGCATAATCATCAATGGTGTTTTCAACTCGTGAGAAATCGAGGAAACAAGTTGTTTTTTGAGATTTGATTGCTTTGTTTGATCATCATAAAGAGCAACAAGCTCAGCGTTTTTTCGATTAATCGTTTCAATCGTTTGCTTTAAGTTTATTGCAATCAAGTTAATGCTGTTGGATAGAGAACTTGATTCTTTATTATGGTATTCATTTGAAACAACATCAAAGTTTAAATCTGCTATTTCACGAGCAATTTTTTCGATGTTTTTAATTGGCTTTGAAACAATCGTTCCAATTCGAAAACTCCATAAAATAATAATCACAACAGCAGTTAGGTAAACATAGTTTTGATAGGCATAAACAATGCTAATAATGTTTTGCGTATCTTGCATTTGAACAACGGTAAAAAGATACTGATCGTTAACGTGATGTAAAAAGACCATTGTATCATCGACAACATAATGATACCCATAAGGTTGCGTATAACTTTCTAAGGTAAACTCCCCATCATTTAAACGCTGCAGTTCTGCATCCACCCATGGCGTTTGTGAAATTAAATGATTGAGTGTAAAGGGACGTTCGACGTCTTCAACCTGAGCAATAATTTCAATGCAACTTCCTACACACTCTTGACTAAAGATGAATTCATTATTAACCGTAAGAGATTTTACTATATAGGATCCGTTTTCCTCTTGAAGCGTAAAATCTAGAACTTCATCAATTGAAAAATCATAAAGAAAAACGTCCACCTCTGCATGATAGATTACGTTTGTTTCTACATCCCTAAGCGTTAACCGATAGTCGGTATCTTCATGGACAATCAATTCCATTGAGTTATCAAGAATAAGCGTATAGGCCGAAACATCATTTGAAAAATCATACAAAGGATGAAAATAATCCTCTTCCAAAGATGTTAACTCTTCTTGTAAAGTTGCTAGTGCGGATTCGATGCTCGCAATTTCACGTTCCACATAATAGTTGCGAAAGAAAACAGCGTTTAGAAGAAGTTGTAAAACAAAGAAAGAAACAAAGACCATGATAATGGTCATAATAATTTGTGTTGTTAGGGAGAGTTTTGTGTATAACTTGAAAAGTTTACGCATCAATGGCCTCGAATCGATAACCAACACCAAAGACCGTCTTTATGTAGTGCGCATAAGGTCCTAAATGCTTTCTTAGCTTTTTAATGTATGTATCTATGATACGGTCTTCAACAAATACGTCCATCCCCCACACTTCATCAAGCAAATGATCACGTGAACAAATCATTCCTTCATTTCTTAAAAAGTAAACAAGCAAATCAAACTCGGTTTTAGATAAAGACATTTCAGTCTCCTCTAAATAAGCCAGACGTCTGTTTATATCGACTTTAATCTTATTGACGGTAAGAACGTCGCTCTCCGTATTCTTATTTTTCGATAAGCGAGCCAATAAATTGTTTGTCTTAGCAACAAGAATCTTCGGATTAAAAGGTTTTGTGATGTAGTCATCAACTTGCAAAGAATACCCCTTTAAAATATCTTCTTCCTCCGATAGAGCACTCATCATAATGATAGGCACGGATGATTGATCACGAAGTGTTTTTGCCACATGCCAGCCATTCATCTTCGGCATCATAATATCAAGACATACAAT
>SLQR01000115.1 GCA_007131405.1 Candidatus Izemoplasma sp. | reverse complement strand
CAATGTCTGCTTACAGTTGTTTTGGTAAAATTAGATTCAACACAATACCTGCCGTTGCAGCTAAGCTCATGCCTTCTAAACTAATCGCATTATTAAGTGGTATCATTGCTCCACCAAGTCCAATAACAAGCATCGTTGACATGATAATTAAGTTACGCATATTCCCTAAATTTACCTTCGCACGAATTAAAACTTTAACACCGTTTGATGCAATCAATCCATAAAGGATAATTGTCATCCCACCAATAACTGCCCAAGGAATACTATCAATCAACGCTTGAATATAACCGAAGAATCCGATAATAATCGCAATCACCGCTGCAACGCCAGTTACATAAACACTTCCCACTCGCGTCATCGCAACCACACCTGTATTTTCACCATACGTTGTATTGGCTGGTCCACCAATCATTGCGGATGCAAATGTTGCAAGTCCATCACCCAACAATGTCTTATCAAGCCCAGGGTCATCAATAAAATCTTTACCCGTGACTTCGCCTAAGACCGTATGATCGCCAATATGCTCAGCAATTGTCACAAACGCAATTGGTAAGAACATCAGTACTGCTCTAAAATCCAAGGCATACGTTCCAATAAATTGAAATGAAGGTGCTTGAAGGAAACGATACTCAACAAAAACTTCGCTCATATTAACAAGCCCAAATGCCCAAGCTGCAATATAGCCAACAAGAATCGCAATGAGAAATGGCACAATACGGAAAAAGCCTTTCCCGAGTAAACTCACGGCCACAACCGTTCCAAACGTAATTAACGCCACAATAGGAACACGCCATCCACTCCCACCATCAAGACCAGCATTGCTAATGGCAATTCCCGCTAAACTGAGTCCAATAATAATGATCACTGGACCAATAACCACTGGTGGCAATAACGTTTTAATCCAACCGCTCCCAGTAAAGCGAATAATAAAGGCAACAATAACATACACAATACCAACAGCCATCAACCCAACAAACGCACTTCCATACCCATTTAACTGTGCCGCTAAACTGATCGCCATAATATAGGCAAAACTACTTCCTAAATACACCGGTACCTTCGCACGTGTACAAGCAATGTAAATAAGCGTTCCAATCCCACTTGCTACGAGTGCTACCCCAGCAGACAATCCGGTTAAAAGCGGCACAAGAACCGTCGCCCCAAACATCGCAAACACATGTTGAAAGCTTAAAATGAACCAACGAAAAACACTTTCAGGTTTCTCCTGAATATCAAGTAATAATTTTTCTTCCATTCTTTCTCCTCCTATTTTTCATAAAAAAAATTCTAGGTCGAAAGACATAGAATAGAAATCAAACACACTATACACCGCGCACGGCTTTTGATTTCCTTACTAGTCTCTCTGGACTACTTTAAAGGTTTCTAAACGCATGTTACCACAAAAAATTAAACCACACAACACAAAATTTGTGTTATTTATCGTTTTTATAATTACAGCGTTTTATTTGAAATAATTATAAATCCATGCGACAATTAAGTTGAACTAAAATTTAGGAGGGAAAACACATGAAACACGAATTACCAAAACTACCTTATGCATACGATGCACTTGAACCACATTTCGACAAAATGACGATGGAAATTCACCATACGAAGCACCACAAAGCTTACATTGACAAATACGTTGGTGCCTTAGAAAAATACCCAGAATTACTGGAAAAACCAGTTTTAGAAAACTTAAAAAACCTCGACGCACTACCAGAAGACGTTCGCACCGCTGTACGCAACAATGGTGGAGGATATTATAACCATGCATTGTTCTGGGAAATCTTAACACCAAACGCAAAAGCAAAACCAGAAGGTAAATTAATGGACGCAATCGAAGACGCATTCGGGTCTTTTGAAAACTTCAAAGAAACCTTCAACAAAGCAGCCGCAACACGCTTTGGATCAGGTTGGGCATGGCTTGTGGTTAATGATGGAAAACTTGAAGTTACTTCTTCACCAAACCAAGACCTTCCTGAAACCGGAAAAGCTATTCTTCCGTTAGACGTATGGGAACATGCTTATTACCTTAAATACCAAAACAGACGCCCTGATTACATTCAAGCATTCTGGAGTGTCATCAACTGGGACAAAGTCCAAGAAAACTTCGAAAACGCACAATAAGACACGCACAGTCACCCACTCAAGTGGGTGACTTTTTTTTAGCCATTCATGCTATAATACAAGGTATAGTAACCAAGAGAGGACGATACCATGAACACCATAATTGATGTACAAAATGCGCTTGAATCTGGGAAAACCACAAGCAAAGCCTTAGTCGAAACCTACTTAAAGCGCATCGCTACTTATGATGAATCACTCAACAGCTTAGCCGATCTTAATCATGAGGCCTTAGTGATTGCAGAAACCCTTGATCGTGAGCGTGCAGACAAGGGACCCCGTAGTTTGCTACACGGGATTCCCGTCGTTGTTAAAGACAATATCTTTACACGTGATCGCATGCGCACCACCGCAAACAGTCACGCATTACGAAATTTCTACGCACCTTATGACGCTACCCTAATCCAAAAACTACGCGACGCAGGTGCCATTATCCTCGCAAAAGCCAATTGCTCTGAATTTGCTTACTTTATGGCCATGGGGAAAATGCCTTCAGGCTTTGGAAGCATGCACGGACAAGTTAAGCACCCTTACAATACTAACATCGACCCACTCGGTTCAAGTACCGGTTCTGCCGTTGCTGTTGCTGCGGATTTAGCTGTAGCCTCAATCGGAACCGAAACCAATGGTTCTTTGATGTCCCCAGCCCAACAAAACAGCGTCGTCAGTATCAAACCAACTCTCGGTCTTGTTTCGCGTCATGGCATCATCCCGATTACCTACACACAAGACACCGCTGGCCCAATGACGAAAAATGTGATTGATGCTGCCATCATGCTTGATGTCCTAAAGGGGCAAGATGAGTTTGATTCCATGACCGCGCTTATTCCCCAACAAGAAACAAATTATCTCGAATCGTGTACCCATAGCATAAAAGGAAAAACCATTGGTATTTTATCCTTTAGTAACTATCAAAATGGTGATGAAGAAGATGCCATATTAAACGAAGCAAAAGACGTACTCGAATCCCACGGAGCCACCACCAAAAAGATTGACTTTGAATACAACATGGTCTCCAATCTTCTAACCATGGCACCTGAATTCAAACGTGACCTAAATGCCTTCTTAGCCACCCTCAAACCTTACTGTGACATGACCTCACTCAAAGACATTATCGACCACAATAAAGCCCATACACGCCGCAACCTCAAGTACGGCCAAAGCATCTTTGAAATGGCCCAAGGAAGTGATGAGCGCCTAAAAGATAAAACCTACCTAAACGCCAAAGCAAGTCTTAGAGATTCCATCAACGATTTTCTTTCGTTATATGAAGACCATAACCTCGACGCAATCATCACCACTAAAATTTCAGGGTATCCACCCATCGGCGGACTCCCTTCAATCACCGTTCCAGCCAAACCGTTTACCGACGAAAAACCAAAAAGTCTACTATTCATCGGAAAACCGTTTACTGAAGAAACATTATTCAGTTTAGCTCACACCTATGAAATCAACACACACAAACGCACTAAACCTGATCTAACCATTCATAAAACCTAATCACACTTTCATCAAAGCCTAAACTATGATACACTATTTTTGTATAAAATTGAAAGGAGACTACCGATGAAAAAAATTAACACAAAACATGCGCCAGCTGCTGTTGGTGCATACAGTCAAGCCGTTTTCGCAAACGATACCCTTTATGTTTCAGGTCAAATTCCCTTTAAACCAGAAACCATGGAACTCATCTCCGAAGACGTCAAAGAACAAACACGCCAGTGTTTAGACAACATGCTCGCCATCGTTGAAGAAGCCGGCCTCACCAAAGAAGACATTGTCCGTTGTGGCGTCTTTATGACGAACCTCGCAGACTTTGCAGAAATGAACGAAATATACGGCGCTTTCTTCGGCGACCATAAACCAGCACGTGCAGCTGTTGAAGTCCGCCGTTTACCAAAAGATGTTCAAGTTGAAATTGATTGCATTGCCGTTAAACAAAAATAAAAGAGCGAACGCTCTTTTATTTTTTACTCTTTTATTTTTTATTTTTCAAAAGCTCAATTAGATAATAAATCGGTAAGCCAAGTAAAACAAAGATCGTTCCAATGATCGATGAACGTACATCTTCAGCAAACGTTGCCACAAGCAAGAACAAGGTAATCGCAATCGCCACAACTGGTAAGTACGGATAGCCCCATACCTTATATGGTCGCTCCGCATCTGGCATCTTTTTTCTAAAGATGAACAGCGAAATAAAGATCAATGTATTAAAGACAAGCGCGCCAAAGGCAACCATCGAAATTAAATCTTGTAAACTAAACGCAAGCAATAAAATTGCCATAAAGCCTGATCCAAAAATCGCATACACTGGGGTTTGATATTTTGGATGAATCTCTTTAAACTTATCAATAAAAATATTGTCTTTACTCATTGCATAATAAACGCGCGGGAAAGCCATAATCGTTCCATTTAATGCCCCAAACACAGAAATCAACATTGTAATCATAACAAGGTAAAGCCCAAACGTACCTAAAATTGTCATCGCCGCAGGTATACCAATGAAGTACTCACCCGCTTCAATCATCGTACGTAAATCAGCAACTGATAAGACACGGAAAATTGACATGTTAAAGAGTACATAAAGTGCCGTTACAGAAAGAATCGTCGCCACAAGCGACAAAGGAATCGTGCGCCCAGGGTTACGTACTTCGCCTGCAACGCTATTTAAGTTTGTCCATCCTTCATACGCCCAGAATGTCGCAATAACCGCAAATCCAACCATCGAGAAGAACGACCAAATCGAAACATCCGCAATCCCAAATGACCATTCAATGCTTTGTGTCCCAAGCATAAACCCTAACACTAAAATAAAGAAAATTGGGATGGCTTTAACCACCAAGAAGATTTTTTGCATCATCGTCCCTAGACGAATACCAAAAAAGTTAAGAATCGATAAGCCAATAATTAAAAATGCGGCCAGCAATACTTGCCACGGTCCTGATAACACAAACCCAAACATATTCCAAAAAAGATTACTCAATATTTGTGCAAATGCTAGCGCTAAAACCGCTATACTTCCACTTGATAATAACGCAAAGTTGGTAAATCCGCTCATAAAAGCAACGGGTTTTCCATATGCCTTCTTCAAATAAATATAATATCCTCCAGCTTCAGGCATCATCGCCCCAAGCTCACCATAAATCAACCCATACATTAACGTGATGAGTCCACCAATAAGCCACACAAGTAACGCAAGGCCCATCGAAAACTGAACACGCATTAAAACATGCGCACCAATAAAAAATATGCCTGACCCTACCATGATCCCCGTAAGAATCGACACGCCCCCAAACAATCCTATTTCTCGCTTTAATTTGTTCTGTTCATCCATTATTCAAGTTCCTCTCCTATAAAGTACAAATAGTATAACACAAATATACTATCCAATAAGCCCTTGATACACTAAAAATCCATAAAAAAACACCAACCGAAGTCAGTGTTATAATCCAAGTTTTTTATAAAGCGATTGAATCAAATCCACCTGCTCATCATCAAACTGTAATTGCTTTATCTTACGCCACGAAGACTTGCGTTTAAAGAGCATCAGACGAACCCCACGTATCCCCCACGTAAACGGATAAAGCAAAGGCATAAAGCGCAGCCATGGGTACATCCCTTTCATCGTTTTATAGGATGGAAGAAGAATCGACAAGTAAAAAGACAGCCTTCTTTTTTGATTGCTTTTATGAGAGGCATAGCGTACTTCAAACGGATTAAAGCTTTTTCCTTTTCCATGAATACCTGATAACGCAAAAAATACCATCACTTCATCATAATTGATTGATTCCGAGAGTGACTTATCAAGATAATCATTTAGTGTATCGAACTTAAAGTATCTTATGTTCATGGTTACAATATGATTAAAAAATGAACGCAACTCAACTTGATCTAACAGTTTAAACAACTCATCCTTATCAATGCTTTCGTGATACGCTTTTAAATAGATACCAATATCCAATAAACTGCGTAAGCCAATGCCACCCGAATTAAGATGCTTTGCTAAATGATACAATAAATAAACACATTCATAGGGTTTTTCAAATTCACACACATCGTCACAGCGGATATAATCCCATGGTGAACGCATGAGTTTTTCATAGCGTTTATCAAACGCTTTAAAGAGTGTCGGATGCACTTCTATCGTGACTCCATTCATTACAAAAACATCATGTTGTACGCTTTGAGAAATGCGTTTAACGTGGTTGTCTAAAAAAAGTCTTGTAACGTTTTGCATCGTTTCTTCTTTTACAAGCAGATCAACATCGCCCATTGCACGCATAAAAGGGTCTGGATAAAGTTGTTTTAAATGTGTTCCTTTTAAAAAGACAAAAGGGATTTTGTGTTGCTTAAACAAAGCGGAGACGGATTGCACCACATTATCTTGTTGAGCATCCGATGCAATATAAGCATAATGCGCTTCTTGTAGACGTTCATAAAATGGACTTGGCAAAATTTCTTCCGAACATACTGAATAAACTAACCCTGCCAATCCATTTTCAAGCGTCATTAAAAGGAACGATTGTGGATCCGATATCGGTCCTTCAAACGTTTGTTTTTTCAAAGCAAAACTCGCGCACTCTGTTAATTCTTTTACGGTATTAAGCATAGTAATCACAATCCATTCGTATACTATTTATTGTATCATACCTTTTGAATTAACGTATAATCCAAATGTAATTATTGCTTAATTAAAAAATAAATGTTTTATTTTTTCATGATTAATCACATAAAAATTATTGTCTTATCAACTTATTTGTAATTTGAGTGTCTAAAAATCGGGAAAGTTTCGTTTTTCAAGCCATTTTATATAAAAAAAATCGTTATGCAAACTTATTTTTCTATGCTATGATAAAAATGAACTAAACAACTCATGGGGAGAGGGAAAAAATGGAAAAAACT
>SLQR01000085.1 GCA_007131405.1 Candidatus Izemoplasma sp. | reverse complement strand
TCCCTTTGCTTTGTTAAAATATTCCGCCAACGGTAAATAAGGCCGCAAACACTAAACTAATAATGGTCATTAATTTAATTAAGATGTTAATTGATGGTCCGCTGGTATCTTTAAATGGATCACCAACGGTATCTCCTGTGACACTTGCTTTATGCGCAAAGCTGCCTTTGTTTCCGTAGTTGCCTTCTTCAATGTATTTCTTCGCGTTATCCCATGCGCCACCACTGTTGGCCATAAAGATCGCCATGCTGATTCCACTTGCAAGTGCACCAGCGAGTAAGCCACCTAAGGCTTCAGGGCCAAGGATGAATCCAACAAGCAGTGGTGCCCCAACCGCAAGTAACCCAGGAATCACCATTTCTTTTAAAGCGGCTGTGGTTGAAATGTCGACGCAACGTGCGTAATCTGGTTTTTGTGTGCGGTCCATAATGCCTGGCATTTCTTTGAATTGGCGACGCACCTCTTCAATCATCTTACCTGCGGCGCGACCAACACTTGACATCGTGAGTGAACTAAACAAGAACGGCAGCATCGCCCCGATTAAGATTCCGATAATAACCGTCGGATTGGCAATGTTAATCGAATCTAAGTTCGCCGCTTGCGTAAAGGAACTAAATAAGGCTAGTGCGGTTAGTGCGGCACTCCCGATCGCAAACCCTTTACCAATCGCAGCGGTTGTGTTTCCAACGCTATCGAGTTTATCGGTAATTTGGCGGACTTTCGGATCCATGTGACACATTTCAGCAATTCCGCCAGCGTTATCGGCAATCGGTCCGTACGCGTCAATGGCAATCGTCATACCGGTTGTCGCAAGCATACCAACAGCGCTTAAGGCGATTCCATAAAGTCCGGCTGACTGGAAACTAATTAAGATAACTGCCCCAATTAAGATAACCGGAATCGCGGTTGATTGCATCCCGATGGATAACCCACCAATAATGTTTGTGGCGTGTCCTGTTTCGGATTGTTTGGCGATGTCTTTGACTTTTTGGTAATCGCTTGAGGTGTAGACTTCCGTAATAAAGCCAATGGCTAACCCAACAGCAAGACCGGCTACAATCGCGACAAGCGGACCGTATGAACCAAACCAAACATTCTCACCCGACTTAAAGTAACTTGGGTCAAACCAACCCGATGAGACATAATAAATCGTTAACACAACTGCGCCCGCTAAGAAAATAGCGCCCGCAACATAGGTTCCTTTTTTAAGCACTTTATGCGGTTCGTCGGCTTCTTTGGTACGAATCGTAATCGTTCCAAGCATTGCCGATAAAATTCCAATCGCGGCTAAGATGATTGGGAATAAGACCCATTCAATGGCGACATTGTATTCCCCACCAATAAGAATCCCAAGCGTGATGGCCGCGATGAGAGATCCAATAAAGGATTCAAACAGGTCCGCGCCCATGCCAGCAACATCCCCAACATTGTCCCCAACGTTGTCTGCGATGACGGCTGGGTTTCGTGGGTCGTCTTCAGGAATTCCGGCTTCAATTTTTCCTACTAAATCGGCGCCAACATCGGCCGCTTTGGTGTAAATTCCACCACCAACTCGGGCAAAGAGTGCAATTGATGATGCCCCAAGTCCAAATCCAGTCAAGTATTGGATAAAGGTTGTGCTTTCAATCTCGCCAATAATGGATAAATTAAAGACATTTGTTCCGACGTAATAGGAAACAATTAAGCCAAATAATCCAAGCCCAACAACGGCCATTCCCATCACTGCGCCACCGCTAAATGCGATGTCGAGTGCTTTGTTCATGCCGAAATCTCTTGCGCTTGTTGCGGTGCGTGAGTTCGATGCAATCGCTCCACGCATCCCGATGTAACCAGCAAGGCCACTTAAAAACGCCCCTAAGACAAACGTAAAACCTGTCATCCAGTTAATCGCAAAGCCAATAACCAAAAATAATATTAGGACAAATCCACTCAGGATCTTGTATTCGCGCTTTAAAAAAGCCATTGCCCCTTCTTTGATGTAACCTGATATTTCTTCAACCTCGGCGTTGCCTTTTGGCACTCTTTTGATTTTCAAAAAAAGAACCACTGCATAAAGCATGGCAAGTAAACTTAAGATGAATGAAAGTATCATAAATAACGTTGTGTCCATTGAATTTCCTCCCCAAAAATATACGTGATAGTTTCAATATGTAAAAGTATAACAAAAAGCGCTTACATTAGCAAGCAAGAATTTATTTATATTATCCTATCTACATTTGAACCCTTTTATTTAGCCACATTATATAAGGATAGATCGTAATCGGAAAATCAAAGGTAATTTCCGTTATAGAATAAAGACCTTTTGTGATATAATAGATATGATTTTAAAGAGGTGATCACATGAAATCAATACAAATAGCCATTGACGGGCCAGCTGGAGCGGGGAAAAGTACCATTGCCAAGCTCGTCGCTAAGGCCTTCAATTTTGTTTATATTGATACCGGTGCCATGTATCGCGCAATTACACTAAAGGCGATGCGTATGAACATTGACTTGGATGATGAGAACGCATTTGATTTTATTGATCAAACGCGTTTTGATTATAAAGACGGTGAGTTATACATGGACAAAGAAAACGTCAAAGACAGCATTCGAACTCGCGAAGTCTCCAACAATGTATCGCTTGTTTCATCGCACTTTACCGTGCGAGCTAAAACCGTTCAAAGGCAACAACAACTCAGCAAAGATTTAGACGTAGTGATGGACGGCAGAGACATCGGATACAAAGTGTTGCCAAACGCAACGTTCAAGTTTTTCTTAACCGCAAATGTACAAACACGTGCAGAACGACGCTACAAAGAAAATCTGAAACGGAACATTCACAGTTCACTCGACGATTTGAAGGATGAAATTATCGCCCGCGATTATTTCGACTCACATCGTAAACATAGTCCGTTAAAACCAGCGGACGATGCGATTATCATCGATACCTCAGAGATGAGTATCGACGAAGTCATTGAAACCATTAAAGCAAAAGTTAGAGAGGATGAAGCAATATGGAAAACAAATTAGGAACCGTCAAAGTCAACAACAAAATCACCGGAACCGTCTACAGTGTTAAGAAAAACGAGGTGACTGTTGATATCGGTTATGTAACCGAGGGGACAATCTACTTAAATGAGTTGACAAAGAAACCGGTCGAATCATGTGAAGAGATTGTAAAAGAAGGCGATGAAATCGAAGTAATCGTTAAAAAGGTTGATGATGAGAAAGGCATTGTGTTACTCTCTAGACTCGCGATTGAGGAAGCAGAAGCGTTTGATAAGCTTCAAACGTATTTTGATGAGGATAAGATTGTTGAGGCGAAAGTCTTAAAAACCAACAAAGGTGGACTTGTACTTAGTGCACTCGGATTTGACCGTATGTTTATGCCGATTGGTGAAATTTCGGTTGACTACATTTCAAACCCAGATGTTTATGTTGGGAAAACGATGGACGTTAAAGTCATTGAAATCAAACGTGACCGCGTCGTTGTATCACACAAAAGCGTAGAGAAAGATCAACTTAAAGAAAAGAAACAAGCCGAACTTGAAGAAATCAGCAAAGGCGATATTCTTGAAGGTAAAGTCACAAAAATCTTACCGTATGGGGCGTTTGTACGCTTCGGGCAAGTTGAAGGACTCCTTCACATTTCAGAAATATCACACCACAACGTTAAACACGTAAGTGACGTCTTAAGCGAAGGCCAAACCGTTAAGGTAAAAGTCATCGATGCGAAAAACAACAAACGTTCACTCTCCATGAAAGCATTAGAAAAAACGCCGTGGGAACAATTCGCTGAAGCGCATAAAGTTGGCGAAGAGGTAACCGGGAAAGTCGTTAAGAAAATGCAATTTGGAATGCTTGTTGAAATTGAAAAAGGTGTCGCTGGAATCATTAACCGATACGATTATTCATGGGACCCACGCCATAACTTAGCGGGCGAAGTGAATGTTGGGGATGACATCAAAGTGAAGATTTTAGACATCAATCCAAAAGCACGCAAAATGACCTTATCAAAAAAACACCTTGAATACAATCCTTGGGAAGATGTTAATGTCCGTGTTGGTGAAGCTGTATCCGGTGAAGTGAAAGAACTTCAAGACCGTGGTGCATTAGTCGACATCAATGGCGTCAATGCCTTCTTACCAATTGGTGAAATAGTTGATCGTCATATTACCGGTGTAGCCGAAGCCTTAAAAGAAGGCGAAGTCATTAACGCGAGCGTCTTGAAATTTGACAAACGTCAATGGCAAATGGTCATCAGTAAAAAAGCGTACGATGAAAAACAAGTACGTGACGAATACAAAAAACATTTAAAGAGCGAAAACAAAGAAGACCAATCGCAAACGCTTGGTGAACTCTTTGCCGATAAACTCAAAGCATTCAAAAAATAAACCATGAATAGGATGTGGTGACATGTTACCTTCTGTGGCCATTGTAGGACGACCAAACGTCGGAAAAAGCATGCTATTCAACCGCATCATTGGTGAACGTTTATCGATCACCGATGAAACGCCTGGGTTGACGCGTGATCGTCTTTATTCCAAAGCGGAGTGGTTGAACCGACGCTTTAATCTCATCGATACAGGTGGCATTGATTTTCATGATGCCCCTTTTATGCATGAAATAAAAAGCCAGACTGAGATTGCCATTGAAGAAGCCGATGTCATCATTTTTGTGGTTGATATACAAGTCGGTGTTACCGAAGCCGACGCCTTTATCGCCCGCATGCTTTATAAAGCCGATAAGCCGGTTGTGCTTGCGGTCAACAAAGCCGACGATGTCCAAGCAACGGATATGATTTATGAATTTTATTCGCTTGGTGTAGGCGACCCGATTCCCGTCAGTAGCATTCACGGGGTTGGGATGGGTGACTTACTTGATAAAGTCATTGAAACCTTACCAGAAGAAATCGATGAAGCGTATGAAGAAGACCGCATTAAACTCAGTTTAATCGGTCGACCAAATGTTGGGAAAAGTTCATTAATGAATACCTTAATCGGTCAAGAACGCGTCATCGTAAGCGAAATTGCTGGGACCACACGCGATTCGATTGACTCGCTTTTTACGCATGACGGTCAAAAGTATGTGGTGATTGACACCGCTGGGTTGCGAAAACGCGGTAAAGTCTATGAAAACGCAGAGAAATACAGCGTCTTACGTGCCTTGTCAGCGATTGATCGTAGTGATATTTGCTTAGTGATTATCGATGCTGAAACCGGCATCATTGAACAAGATAAAAAAATTGCTGGGTACGCAGACGATGCGTATAAAGCCGTGATTATTGTGGTCAATAAGTGGGATCTTGTTGAAAAAGATAACCATACCATGAACAAATGGGAAGAATCCATTCGTGCACACTTTAAGTTTTTAACGCATTCGCCAATCATCTTTTTATCGGCCAAAACCAAATCACGTATCCACACACTCTACCCAGTCGTTAATGAAGTGTTTGAAGCGTACAGCAAAAAAGTGCAAACCAGCGTCTTAAACGACGTGATTGCGGATGCCTTTGCGATGAGCCCACCAAAAACACACCGTGGTGGGATAATAAAAGCCTACTACGCCACCCAAGTATCGACAAAACCCCCGAGTTTTATTTTATTTGTCAACGATACGGAGTGGATGCACTTTAGCTATGAACGCTATTTGAAAAACCAATTGCGTCAAGCCTTTGGGTTTAAAGGAACACCGATCAAACTAATTTTAAGAAAGCGTGATTAAGATGAAAGTAACTGTCATTGGTGGCGGATCATGGGGACTTGGCCTTTCAAAAGTTTTAGCCGATAACGGCCACGACGTGCTCGTCTATGATGTCAATGAGAAGATTGTTGATAAGATTAATACGCTCCATATATGTATCCAATTAAACGAATTTATCCCTGAATCAATCAAAGCAACTAACCAAATCAAGGAAGCGGTCAACTTTTCGGATGTCTTGCTTTTCGTGGTACCGACAAAGGTGTTACGCCAAGCCATTACATCAATTATTCCGGACCTTGATCGACCAAAATTATTCATCAACGCTGCCAAAGGAATCGAACCCGAAACCTTTAAACGCGTTTCCGAAATCTTTGAAGAAATGATTGACCCAGACAAGTTCAAAGGATTTGTTGCACTGAGTGGACCTTCGCACGCAGAAGAAGTTATGAAAGGATTACCAACCTTAATTACCAGTGCCTCAAAGAGTCAAGAAAATGCAAAATATGTTCAAAGTTTACTGCATAACTCAGACTATTTTCGTGTCTACTCAAGCACCGATTTAATCGGCGCTGAATTGGGTGGAGCGCTTAAGAATATCTTTGCCTTAGCGACTGGGTTACTGCGTGGCCAAGGGCTTGGCGACAATGCCGTCGCCGCACTTATGACACGTGGACTTGTGGAGATGGGCAAATTTTATGATTACTTTGGTGCCGGCAAAGAATCGCTCATGGGATTGACCGGGGTTGGCGATTTAATCGTTACCTGTACGTCGCCCCATTCAAGAAACTACCAAGCTGGATACAAAATCGGAAAAGGCAAAGACTTGAACGAAACATTGGATTCGATGACCATGGTTGTCGAAGGGATTCGTACCTGTGAAGCAGCCTACCATCTTGCTAAAAAAGAAAACATCGACGCCCCGATCATCAACGCACTTTACGATGTCGTTTTTAATCGAGTCGATCCAAAACTCGCATACGAACAATTGCTTTCCCGCGATCAAAAAGCCGAATAAAAGCCTTGTTAAAGGCTTTTTTTTGTAAAATCAGCCTAAATTCCTTGCAAAGGGTATTTTTAATTGCTATAATAAACGTAGTAAAAAGAAAATAAGGAGGTAGAATTGTGAACAAAACAGAATTAGTTGCTAGAATTGCCGATGTATCAGGTCTTACAAAGAAAGATGCTGAAGTAGCTCTTAACTCAACACTTTCAACTATCCAGGAGGCACTTGCTGCCAATGAAAAAGTTGTGTTAACAGGTTTTGGGACATTCGAAGTAAGGGATCGTAAACCAAGAGTGGGTCACAACCCAAGAACAGGTGAACCTATCCACATTCAAGCTCAAAGATCTCCAGCGTTTAAAGCAGGG
>SLQR01000008.1 GCA_007131405.1 Candidatus Izemoplasma sp. | reverse complement strand
TTGCTCTAGTGTTTACAACACTGCTTATTATGGCGGGATGTCGTAGACAAGTAGAAGAATATGTGATAGATGATCCGCGTTTGCATCCAACAATAATGAATGATAACTACCGTGTATACTACGAAATATTTGTTGGAGGATTTTCGGATGATTCAGGGGATGGAATGGGCGATTTGCGTGGCATCATCAACCGTTTGGATTACTTGAATGATGGCGAGCAAACCTCAGGTAAGAGTTTAGGTATTACGGGATTATGGTTAATGCCGATTATGCCATCCCCAAGTTATCACAAGTATGATACAACGGACTACATGGCTATCGATCAATCGTATGGAACGCTTGATGATTTTGAAGACCTCGTTCAAGAAGCCAATGCACGCGGTATTGATATTATTATCGATTTAGTCTTAAATCATACTTCAAGCTATCATCCGTGGTTTCGTGCTGCCCGCACAGCTATGCAAGAAGGCGATCATGACAATCCTTACTTAGAGTACTACAATATTGTTAAAGACGATGAAAGAATTTCTGGTAGAACGTATTACCATTTCCATGGGGAGTATTACTATGAAGCAAACTTCTGGTCCGAAATGCCAGAACTTAACATGGATAGTGAACGTGTGCGCCAAGAAATCATCGAAATTATTGAATTTTGGTTTGATTTGGGTGTTAAAGGGTTTCGCTTAGATGCCGTTAAATATCCGTATTTAGATGAAACAGACCGTAATGTTGAGTTTTGGCAATGGTTCATGAATGAGGTAACAACGATACGTGAGGATGCTTATGTTGTTGGTGAAATGTGGGATAGCGATGCTAATATTTTGCCGTATTATCAAGCATTCAATAACTTTGATTTTGGTATGAGTCAATCCGCTGGGGCCGTTGCAATGACCGCAAATGGGATCGAACCTGTGAACAGTTTTGTCAGTTACTTAAACAGCTATAAAAACAACGTTAAGGCGGTCAATCCCGACGCGATTTTACAACCCTTTATATCCAACCATGATATGAATCGTGCCGCAGGGTATTTATCGCTTGATCATTACCGCATGCAGATGGCGGCTAATCTTTATATACTTACCTACGGAACACCATTTATTTATTACGGTGAAGAAATTGGCATGCGCGGATCACGTGGTTCAGAAAACACCGATGCTAACCGACGCCTTGCGATGCTTTGGGGAGATCGAGATACTGTCCGTAATCCAATTGGTTCAACATGGCCAGAAAACGCTCAACCAAATGGCACTGTGATGGATCAGTTAGGCGACGAAGATTCACTTTACAATCATTACAAAAAAGTCATCATGCTTCGAGATGCTAACCCTGAAATTGCACGCGGAGACTATACACCACTTCACTTTGATGGTTATTTTACATTTGGAGGGTTTTTATCAACATTTCAAGAAAGTACTGTGGGGGTCTTTCATAACACTGGGAATGACCCAATTACCATTGATTTAAGTCTATACACGGATTATTCCTTCACTATTTTGCGTGGTTATGTTGGGCAAGGTCAAGCAAACTTAAATGGGCAAACGCTTACAATTGATGGGATGACAAGCGTTGTTTTGCGATAAGAAAATGGCTTAAAAGGCTTGATTTAGCACCAAAAGTTGACATTGTCAACTTGTCGTGATAAAATTAATTAACAAAATTAGCATAAGAGGGAGAGAAAGAATGAAAAAGATTAGTGTTTTTGCAGTTGCTTTACTTGCATTATTTGCTTTAGCAGCATGTGGTCGCGGAACTATCCTAGAAGATGAGGGATATTCTTATTTCGTGACTGGACAATTTGCAGGATGGGACGCAGCATTTGGTGAAGATGAGTACCGTATGGAACCTATCGCACTTAATGATGACCGCATTTCTGAGTTGAGCAGTGATTTAAAAGGTGCTGATGTACTTTATATCGCTGAAGTAACATTCCCTGATGGAGAAGCTGGTTGGGAAGTAACGTACACCATTGATGGTGAAGAAGTTACTGTTGATGGAAACTTAACATTAAAAGTTGTTCGTACAACTTCTGATGAAGAAGACATTCCACTATGGTGGGGACAAAGCCCTGAAAGTGGTAAATTCAACAACTTAACACCAGAAAGACTTTATGTACCACCATTTATGGAAGAAAACATTGATGGTGCTGGTGCATGGAATGACAACCCAATTGTTTTTGAACCAGGAGACTATTATGTTGTATTCGCTCAAATTGGAACTGACCGCTACGTTGGTGTGATTCCAAGAGGATAACAATCATCAATCTTAAAAAAGAAAGTGCTTGTAAAAAAGGACTTTCTTTTTTTTTGTGATGAACTCTTTATTATTCCGTGGCTTCGTTTTATAATAGAATAGAAATTGTTTAAGGATGTGATTATATGTTCGTTAACATTATCGAGTATGCCCATCAGACATTTCAATCAATTATTCGTCCTGAAGATGTTGTCGTCGACGCCACAGCGGGCAACGGACATGACACAGTTTTTTTAGCAAAACTTAGCCGCTATGTCTATGCGTTTGATGTTCAAGCGTGTGCCCTCGATACCACGAAAAAAAGACTTAATGATGAAGGGTTAGCGAACCGTGTCACACTTGTGCATGATTCCCATGCCAACGCAGACCATTATCTTCACAATCAAGTGAAAGTCTTTGTGTTTAATCTAGGGTATTTACCCGGCGAGGATAAACGCATTACGACCAACAAAAAAAGTACCTTAATCGCGATTGAAAAAGCTTTAGACTATCTAATGCTGGATGGCATGATAAGCATTACAGTTTACCCGGGCCACGATGAAGGGAAAGAAGAAGCGCAAGCGATTGAGATTCTTACATCGGGTTTATCACCTCACCACTACACCGTATTAAAATACCAATTTACCAATCGCACCAATGCACCCTATAATGTTATGATCCATAAGCATACGTAGAGAAGAGGAAATGAAATGATTACACAGATTAACATTAAACCGCGTTACCAAGAAACCGATCAGATGCAAGTAGTTCATCACAGTGTTTATCCAGTTTGGTATGAACTCGGTCGCATTGATTACTGCGACCAACTCGGTCTCCCGTTTCATGAAATCGAGGCTAAAGGGCTAAGACAAGCGTTAGTCGAATTGGAAGTTAAGTACCTCAAACCCACTGTCTTTGGACAAACCTATGCGTTACATACCAAAGTCATTCGCTCAACGAAAGTTAAACTTGTGTTTTCCTTTGAACTTGTGGATGAAGACGGTCAAGTCGTTAATAAAGGCAAAACATTGCTCGCTTGGTTAGATGAATCGCTTCGTCCTTTAAACTTAGCAAAAGCACATCCAGATATCTATACCTTATTAGAAAAACATATTGAGAAAGAATAGAGGAGGTCATCATGAAAAAAACGAATCATTTAATGCTCATTGCTGTGATCTATATGCTTGCTTTTGGCGTAGCGTATCTAAGTTTCGTATGGATTCCGATTGAAAACCTGATTGCCCGTGTCATTGTCGCAGACCTTATGGCAACGGTGGTTATTTTTATCGCAAGTACCCTGTTTAAAAACTCCTCAATCTACGATCCTTATTGGAGCGTTGCACCAATGATCATGATTTTGGTATTTATCGACAGCCTAAACACCTTAAATGTCTTCGTTGTTTTAGCCATATGGACATGGGGACTACGCTTGACACTTAACTGGGTGTACACCTTTAAAAGTTTACACCATCAAGACTGGCGTTATGATCACTATAAAACTCAATCCGGGTCATGGTGGCCGCTTGTGAATTTTTTCGGGATACACCTTATGCCGACCATTGTCGTTATCACCGTGATGATACCTGCGTTTTTAGCTGTTCAAAGCGGTCAAGAGGCAACACCATTAACCTTTGTTGGCTTTCTTATCGCGTTGGTGGCCGTTGTGATTCAGTATCGCGCCGATCATCAGATGCATCAGCACCAAAAGCAGCAACAAAGACACACACTTAAAGATGGTCTTTGGCGTCTTAGCCGACATCCAAATTACTTTGCGGAAATCTTATTTTGGTTTGCGATTTTTATCATGATGATGAGTGTCTATCCTTTATGGCTTGCGATGCTTGGCCCACTAATCAATTTAACCATGTTTGTTATCATTAGCATTCCGTTAATGGAGAAACGTCAAAAAGCGCGTAAAAGCGATTATGCGTCGTATCAAGAATCAACAAGCATGCTTATTCCATGGCCACCAAAACAAGCACAAAAAACACGTGAAGCATAGTTTTTACATCCTTAATCACCTTGTGATAAACTAAAGATAGAGGTGATTCGATGCGTAAAAAAGATCTTAAAAAAAGATTAACACCGATGCAGTACCATGTAACCCAAGAAGACGGAACTGAACCCCCGTTTGCCAATGAATACTATCACAATGAGCAAGAAGGGTTGTATGTCGATATCGTATCCGGTGAACCCCTTTTCACAACGAACGAACAGTTTGATGCAGGGTGTGGATGGCCAAGTTTTACCAAGCCCATTGAACAACTAAAAGAGGATTTCGATAGTCGCTATGGCATGCGTAGAACTGAGGTTCGTAGCAAACAAGGTGATTCACATCTTGGGCATGTGTTTAACGATGGACCAAAAGAAACGGGCGGCTTACGTTACTGCATAAATTCTGCGTCCATGCGCTTTATTCCCGTCAGCAAACTTGAAGAAGAGGGTTTTGGAGCGTACAAAGATATGTTTAAAAAATAATGCACTTCTTTAGAAAGTGCATTATTCATGAAAGGAATGACGTATGAAACTCTTTATTTCACCATCGAAAACAATGAAAAAAACACCTTTACAAAAGAAAACCACGCTTTTATTTGAACAGCCAAAAAACGAGCTCAAAGCCTTTTTAAAAGCAATGGATTGGGATACCTTGAAAAACTATTTAGACGTTAGTGACGCACTTGCTAAAACCAACTATGAACGGTTTCAAACCTTTAATGAGCAGTATAAAGCCATTGAAGCGTATACTGGTGCCCAGTACAAAGCGCTTGACTATGAAACATTATCCACCAAAACTCAGAGACACGTCAATAAGAACGTATT
Organism: Candidatus Izemoplasma sp.; assembly: GCA_007131405.1. GTDB lineage: Bacteria > Bacillota_I > Bacilli_A > Izemoplasmatales > Izemoplasmataceae > SLQR01. The sequence continues at coordinate 2,114 of SLQR01000008.1, read as the reverse complement.
AATCATCAGTGGGTTATACGGCCTTTTGCGTCCAACAGATACGATTGCGCATTACCGCTTGCCCATGGCTCTAAAATACATTTCAGAACCTTTACATGGTTATTGGAAAAAGCTGTTTTCAACGCTTGAGTTTACCGAACCTATCATCAATTTAGCGTCACAAGAATACAGTGATGCCTTGCCGCCACATTGGGATGTTATTGAGATAAAGTTTATGTCTGCACCTTCCATGCTCGTCAAAAAATTACGTGGCTTGTTTGTCCGAGAAGTTGCAACAAACTCCATCACAAAGCGTGATGAACTAAAACAAATAGTTGTGGATGGGTTTACGTATAACCCAAAAGCATCGACATCGAACCAGTACGTGTTTACAAAAAAATAAGATGCATACAGTGTGAACTAGTCCCTGTCAAGTGGACACTATAAATAAATAAAATTAATATTGTATTAAATTTAAGGCTTGATTCCTAAGTTCCATAGGAGTTAAGCCTTTTAATACAGGTTGATAACGATGGTTATTGTAGAATGTGATATATTCTTCAATAGCCATTTTTAATTGTTCTATTGAATAGAATTTATTTAGCTTATACATCTCAACTTCCATAACTCCCCAAAAGGCTTCCATTGGACCATTGTCAATACATCTGCCAACTCTAGACATGCTTTGGATAAATTTATTGTCATCAAGCTTCTTTTTAAATACACGATTAGTGTATTGGAATCCTCGATCACTGTGAAATAGTATGTTCTCACATTCTGGATGTGATTTAATCGCATCTTCAAAAGTATTAAAAACTAGATTGTTATTGTTTGATGTCCCCATACGATATGCGACTACACTGTTATCGTAAAGGTCTAATACCGCACTTAAATATAGTTTTTTTGTTGAACCTATAATCTTATATTCAGTCACATCTGTAAGCCATTTCTCATTAGGTCTAGATGCCTTGAATTCTCTATTTAAGACATTTTGTCCTACGTGTTCTGGTTTATGTCTCAAATAGTTCTTTTTCTTTCTACGAATTGCTGAAGATACGCCTAGTTCTCTCATATGCCTACGGATCCGTTTAACGTTATAGTTAAGTTCATAAGTTCGGTTGATGAATAATGTCATTCTTCTATATCCTAAGATTCCATCAAGTAAGTCATGGAAGTTCATAATAGTATCTTGAATCCACTTATCTTCTTCATTAAAGTCATCTTTACGTTCTAACCATTTGTAATATGAACTTCGATTCATCTGGTAATACGCACAAAGGTGGGTTGTTGGATATTTCTCACTTAATGCTTCGATTGCTTTGTAGATTTTTTCTTGTACTTTTCTCTTATCTCCTGCCTTTCGATTTCTTCTAACTTTTTTAAGGCTGCGTTCTCCATTTCTAGATACTTTCTTTTTGCTTCTGATTTTCTAAGCTCTTGTCTTAATTTTTCTTCCACAGTCATATCTGACTCAGGTTTATTATGCCCACGTCTATCTTGTAATCCTTCTTCACCATGCACTTTGTATTTCTTTACCCATGCATAAACTTGGGCGTAGTTTACGCTGTATTTAAACGCTGCTTTTTTGTAGTTACCTTCGTGTTCTAAACAATATTTCACTATTTCAATTCGTTCTTCATAGGTTGTTTTTCTAGACTTTGCCATATAGACCTCCGGTTTCGGATCGTAATCCTTTATTTCTATATGACTATTATACTTGATTATCCATTTTCTTAGTATCTCATATGTTGAAATTCCATATTTATTTGCGATGGTTTCTAATGATCCGTTCCCTTCGAGATAGTCAGTGATTGCCGCTTCCTTTAACTCTTTACTATATGTCTTATTTTTATGGCGCTTATTAAATGCATCCGCACCTATTTGCTCATACTTATTTCTCCACGTTATAATTTGTACAACAGCCCTTTTTCCAGCGATTCCAAACTCGTCTGCTAGTGTTGTTGCGCTCTCACCTTCTATATATCTTCTTACTATCTCTAACTTAACTTCTTTACTATATTTGTTTTTTCTTCCCATATAAAAATACCTCCAAAGTATCTTACTATAATCAAGTACTTGTAATCATATTGATTACTTTCTTTTTTTATAGTGTCTACTTTAGAGGTATCATATCA
>SLQR01000089.1 GCA_007131405.1 Candidatus Izemoplasma sp. | reverse complement strand
GGTCAAGAAACGTTTGATTCTATATATGAAAATCATCAACACACGATGCGTAGTTATTTGGACATTTTAAGTGAAACGGAAGAAGCATCCCTGCAACAGTTATTAAAAAAACTGGGTAAAAATTTAAAGGAGGTTAATCAATGAGCAATACATTAAAGATTGGTATTATTTTAGGAAGCACACGTGAAGGACGTGTGAGTCCACAAGTTGGCGAGTGGGTTCTTGATTACAGCAAGAAAACAGAGGAAGCTGATTTTGAATTACTTGACATAAAGACGTATGATTTGCCATTTTTTGGAACAAGCAAAGATGCAACCAATGTTGATAAGTGGAAAGCAAAACTTAATGAACTTGATGGGTTTATTTTTGTAGTCGCCGAATATAACCACAGCATGACAGGAGTCCTTAAAAACGCTCTTGACTCAGCTTATGATGAATGGAACAATAAAGCCGCGGCCATTGTTAGTTATGGCTCTGGTGGAGGAATACGAGCCACTGAACACCTTCGTAATTCATTAAGTGAATTGCAAGTGGCACACGTCCGTGCCCATGTTCAACTTTCCTTGTTCACAGATTTTGAAAACTGGAAGACATTTAAGCCTCAAGATTTACACAAAAAGAATATGGATACCATGATGAGCCAGTTAATATCTTGGACAAAAGCCATGAAATCCATTCGATAATAAAAAAAGGCATACTAGATTTATGATAATCTAATATGTCTCTTTTTTTATTGTGTCCGAACTAAGCAAATACGTGCTTGAGCACCTTTTTTATTTGAGTGAATGGAAAAATAATTCAGCGGTTTTCGGATTGGAAGCAAGCGGAATCTCATAGACATCGCTAAGTCTAAATAACGCAGAAACATCAGGTTCATGGGGTTGAGCGGTTAAAGGGTCACGGAAAAAGATAATCATATCCATTTTTCCATTAGCCACTTGAGCACCAATTTCTTGGTCGCCGCCAAGCGGACCGGATTTAAAACAATGAACGGGTAGATTGGTTGCTTCTTTTACAATGGTTCCGGTTGTTCCAGTTGCAAAGAGACCGTGTTGCTTTAAAATAGCCACATGTTTTTTACAAAATTCAACAATTTTATCTTTCTTTTTGTCATGGGCAATGAGTGCAATATTCATACGTCACCTCGTGGTATTATTATTTTTGTTCTGCGATGCATTCAGGTGCATCATGGGCTGCATTATTTACCTGGTTTGATACAGGCATGGTATGGATGGTTGCTGTATCGTAAGGTGTAAGCAAGGCATCTAGTTGATCGGTGTCTTTGATGCTCGGGTCTAACCAGGTATCGTAATGCTTAGGTGGTACAATCACAGGCATACGCTCGTGAAAATCTCGAATCGATGGAGATGCTTCTGTGGTGATAATGGCACATGAATACACTATGTTTCCGTTTGTGTAGGTTGTCTTCGTCCATAACCCAGCAAAGGCGAACAACGCATGGTTATTTAGTGTAAAATAATAGGGTTGTTTCTTATTGTTTTCCGAACGCCACTCAAAATACCCGTCCGAAAGAATAAGGCAACGTTTATGCTTATAGGCATGAACAAAGGTTTTTTTCGTGGTGAGTGTTTCACTCCGCGCGTTGATGATGGTAAAATGGTTGTCTTCATCTTTAATCCAAGGAGGGACAAATCCCCATGTCAACGGACCAAAGCGATGCGTTTTCCCGTCATGAATCACGGCGCTAACCGGTTGTGAAGGGGCAATATTATAGCGCGGATGATGGTGAAGTGATGAAGAATCAATCGCAAATTGTTCGCTTAAGTAATTGTTTAGTTCTTCTTCGGTAACGGTGAGTGTAAATCGACCACACATAATCGAGCCTAAGCAATCGTTAGTTTATCGAGTTTTGCAATATCAACAGGGTTAATAACAAAGTTAACTGCTGCATTGTTTTCGATATGATTCGGGTTTTTAGAACGTGGTAAAGGAAGAAGATGTTTTTCGAGTAAATAGCGAATCGCGATTTGAGCTGGGCTTACTTTATAATCGTCCGCAAGCGCTTTAACCGTATCGTTTGATAGAACGTCACTGCGTCCAAGCGGGGAATACGCTTCAACTTGGATGTCATGGTTCTTGGAAAAGGCGATGAGTTTATCTTGAGGGTGCCCGATATGTATTTTAATTTGATTTACATGAGGAATGGTTTCACAATGATCAAAAATGTTTTCGAGATCTTCAATGTCAAAGTTGCTTACACCGATTGCACGAACTTTGCCTTCTTTATACAAGGTTTCCATGGCTTTAAAAGCCTCGACATTGCCGGATTTATGATCGCTTCCAACGTCTTCCCATGGCCACGGGGCATGAATAAGATAAAGGTCCAAGTAATCGGTGCCAATACGGCGTAATGTATCCTCGAAATACTCGATGGCACCATCGTAGGTTTTAATTTTGGGATCAAGTTTTGAGGTAATGAATAGGTCTTTTCGCGGAATATTCGAATCCTCAATCGCGCGACCAACCTCTTCTTCGTTTTTATAAATCTGTGCCGTGTCAATATGGCGGTAGCCAACTTTAAGTGCATTAAGGACAGCTTGATAGGCTTCGTCGCCCTTTAAAGGCGCTGTACCAAAACCGAGTTTTGGAATGCGTACACCATTATGCAAGGTATAATATTCGTTTAAAACGTTCATACTTAACCTCCTATGATTTATTCTACTTTTATCATATCATGTTTATTTTTTGTGTGCGACTTTTTCGATGTCTTTTTGAAGAACCCTTTCATGCGTATAAAAAATACAGTATAATCAAAGTGAACCCATAAAAGAAGAGGAAGTGATTGGGATGCAGAAGTTATCAAAGTACAAACAGATTGTGGTTTTTGACATTGAAACAACAGGATTAAAAGCTACGCAAGATGACATTATAGATTTTGGGGCCGTTGTCGTGGATGGGGATTTTAATGAAATCGACAAAGTGAATAAACTTGTACGCACACAACGCGAGTTGAGTGCAGTGATTGTCGATTTAACGGGTATTACTTTTGAAATGCTCGCAGAAGGTGGAATAAATCACGAAGAGCTTGCTGACGATATTGAGCGTCTTTTCACACAAGATTCACTGATTGTAGCATACAATATTCAGTTTGATATAGGCTTTGTCGTTGCGTTTATGAAACGTATGCGTCCAGATTATCAATTTCAGGCGGATATCTTAGACGTTATGGCTATTTACAAAGATAATCACCCTTACCCACATCGTTTAGAAAATGCCGCAGAGACTTATGGCATAATTAATGAAAATGAACACCGTGCTTATGATGATGCCGTTGTCACATTACGTGTCATGGATAAGATGATGGATGAATATGATGTGAGTGCTTATATTAATTGCATTGGCTTTAACGAGCGTTATGGACTAAGTGGTCCGCGTTTTCGACATGTGAAATATTATGCACATCCGTATAAGATTGGTAGTTTGCTTCACCAAATTAATCAACGAGAAAAAATCGATAAATAATAAGTAGAGTCCAATAGTTTTTTCATGAGGAGGCTAATTAATGGGAAATAACTGGGTTAGCACATTTGATAAAACATGGGAAACAGTTATTAAACATGTCCCCTATCTATTTCAAGACTTTAATGTATTTGGTTTTGATTCATCACAACTTGAGACACTCTTGAAAAAATATGTAGGGAAACGAGAGACGTGCCGAATGTTTGAAGTGAATTGTGGAAAAGGTGAAATGAGTATTCAACTTGCGAAAGCCTTCGATTATAAAGTTAAGGGTTTTGATTTGATTTCTGATTTTGTCACCATGGCAAAAGAACGCGCAGATGCGATACATGTTGAACATATTTGTGAGTTTTCCTTTGGTAATTCAGCGGATGAACTTTTGAAGGAAGACAGTTATGACCTCATCATTTATGATGCAACCACGACACAAATCGGATCACCTGAAGAGTCGATGCTTATCGTTGCGGATTCAGTTCATGAAGATGGGTATATTGTGCTTCGTGTCATGCTTGATATTCGTGAAAACCCATCATATGCGATTGAAGGTGATTGGAAAGAAGCAATAAGCATGGCTAATCTACGTGTGGTTGATCAAAAATACGAAGATTTAAGCGCCTTTAAACAACAAGAAGGAAAACGGCTAAAGTTTATTGAAGAACGCATCAACGAACTTACCTTTATCTATCCCCAACACGATGATGATTTGCGAACGTACTTAAAGAGACGTAAGCGACAATATGATGATCTTGATAAAGGATTGATGGGAATAACTATGCTCATCGGGAAAGATGATTTATAAATCATATGAGTTGACTTTTTACCTGCAAAATAGTCTTATATAAGTAAGAAAGTATTTTATAGGGGGCTAAGCATGAAAAAAGAGACATATAATGTTATCGGTATGCATTGTGTTAGTTGTTCAACGGGCATTGCGAAATTATTAAGAAAAAACAAAGCGGTTGACGATGTTCAAGTTGAACTTTCAAATAGCAAATTTCACATAACCTACGATGAAGAAAATCTTGACAGCCAAACCATCGTTGATACTGTGGGCCGATTAGGGTATAAAGCAATACCAGCAGAATAATTCAAAACCGTGATTTTAAGTCACGGTTTTTTTTTATGATTATGGTAAACTTTAATTATGGAGGTGTGTCTATGAACAAAATCATTGAAGATCAATTACACCAACACTATCCTGTTCAAGGTGAACTCGTTCCTTATAAAGGCGGGTATCAAAATGAAGTATACGCAATGAACACCAAAGCGGGCGAGTGTATTTTAAGACTCTCAAAAAAAGATACACGAAGTTACGATGAAATTGAAGGTGAGCTTGCTTTTTGTCAGCAGTTAAGCGAACATGGCGTTCCCCTGGCTAAGCCAATGCGATCGAATAACAATCGCTTAATTGAAACCATTACCCACCATAATGAAGTGCTTTATGCTGTTGCATTTGAAAAAGCGCCAGGCATAAAACTAAGTTATCCAGACTATCTAAATGATGAGACTTTGTTTGAACAACTAGGTGAAGTAACAGGAAAATTGCATACCGCATCTAAGAAGCTTGAACCCAACTCGCTTACACGGCCGTCATGGAAAGAAAACATGTATTTAAAACGCTTTAATACTGCTATTCCTGCCGAAAAAAAAGCAATCCATAGATCGTTTTACGCTTTGATCAATGAACTCGATACCATGCCTAAAGATGATAAAACGTTTGGCTTAATTCATGGTGATATTAATGTCGGGAATTTTCATTATGATCAAGGAAATATCACGCTCTTTGATTTTGATGAGTGTCAATATAGCTGGTATATCGAAGATATTGCCATCCAACTATTCTATACTATCTATGTGTTTGGCGATGCGCATAAAAAGGACCGTTACGCGAAAGCAAAACAGTTTCTTAATGCGTTTTTAAAAGGCTACAGGCGATATCAATCATTACCAAACGATTGGAAGCAACAGCTTGAGCGCTTTCTCCGTATCCGTGAGATAATTCTTTATGTTAGTATTCATCGAAAATGGAATTTTGCTGAGCTCAATGCATGGCAAAGTGATTATTTGCAAGACAGCACACGACGCATTGAAGCATCAGAAGCTGTGTATGAGTTTAAGACAAAATAAAAAAAGTGTGAGCGAATCACACTTTTTAATAATTGGTTTGTTTTCTTTCGAAATAAGCTTTAGGTTGTCTACAGATTGGGCACGCACCAGGGGCGCGTTTTCCAACATGAATATGACCACATTGTCGGCAAACCCAAATTTCATTATCATTGGATTTAAATACCAAATCGTTTTCTAAGTTGTTGAGCAATTTTCGATAACGGGCTTCGTGTTCCTTTTCAACTTTTGCAATAAAGCGAAAACTTGCAGCAATTTTTGTAAAGCCTTCTTCCTCGGCGATTTTTGCAAATTGTGGATAGAGGGTAGCCCACTCTTCGTTTTCACCATCAGCCGCAGCTTTTAAGTTTTCAGCTGTTGTGCCTTCAACACCAGCAGGATAACTGGCGGTAACCTCAACCATTCCCCCTTCTAAGTGACGGAAAAAGACTTTGGCGTGTTCAAGTTCTTGGTCAGCGGTTTCGGTAAAGAAGTCCGCAATTTGCTCATAGCCTTCTTTTTTGGCGATACTAGCAAACATGGTATAGCGGTTGCGAGCTTGAGATTCTCCAGCAAATGCTTTCAGTAAGTTTTGTTCAGTTTGTGTTCCTTTTAGAGACATCGTCATCATCCTTTCAGGCGTTATTATAGCACCTTGGATAAGATTTCTAAATACCAGTTTTTACTATTTAGAAAGTTTTTATTAATTGTTTTCTCACGTTTGGTATAATAAACATAAGGAGTGATGAGATGAATAAGGCTAAGATAGCAAAGAAAGGGCCATTTTTAGTTGATTTAGAGGATATGAAAACGTATGCTTGGTGTGCTTGCGGTGAAAGTCAGAAACAACCATTTTGTGATGGTGCGCATAAGACAACACAATACCGTCCAAAGATGTTCACAGTACATGAAAATAAGCAGGTCTATTTGTGTGGGTGTAAACAAACGTCAAATGCGCCACACTGTGATGGAACGCACAAAAAACTGTAAAAAGGCGAATTTGCCTTTTTATTTTTACCCTTTGGTCAAAAAGTGCTATAATAATATGAGGATAAAAGTTTATAAAAATATTTCTTGTCTATTTATAATAATTGACAATCACTTAAGAACTTGGGGGAATAATTATGAAAAAACATAAAATGGAAGATTCGGCTAGAGTATTTACTATCTTAGGCCTTGTTGTGGAAATATTAGCTTTATTCGTGTTTATTGGGCTCTATATGTTTACCCAATATTTAACCTCGATTACTCGAGAGGAGTATATTGAAGCAGGGTGGTTACCACAAGATGCTGATTTGCTATTGTCTTTAGCAAGAGGATTTACCGTTGTTTTTATTATTGTCATGATTTTGTTGGGGATTATGCTCATCGTGAATCTTTATGTGTTTAGCAAACTTATTCGTGGTGGGTTTACCGAAAGCCAAGCGAGGAAAATATATTTGTATCAAGCAGTTTGGGGTGGCGTAAGCTTAACTTTCAATACGATTACTGGTGTATTCTACTTAATAAGTGCTGTGCAAACCCATTCAAGACGCTATAGTATTAGCGATCAGGAGGAGTAAATAATGGAGACGATTATTGAGTTATTACCGATTTTGTTACCAATTTTTTTATTGAATTTAGCGGTGCAAATTTATTGTGTTATTGACATTCACAAAGAAGAACGAAAGGTTTTACTGATGAGTAAGACAGCCTGGACGATTGTGGTGCTCTTAATCAATATTGCGTGGGTTGTTTATTTGCTAGCTGGTCGTGAACAATGAGTTTATTGAAAGTTGATAACCTGAGTAAATTTTATGGTGATCTTAAAGCGTTAGATGGTGTTTCTTTAACCGTGAATCGTCATGAAATCTATGGTTTTATCGGTCGCAATGGTGCGGGTAAAACGACAACGATTAATATTATTTTAGCACTTATAACAAAAGATGATGGTGACGTATATTTTGACGGTAACCGTATAGACGCTAACGATCTTGAGTATAAAAGACGGATAGGGTTTGTACCGGATGTGCCGTCTTTTCCACGTTATATGACAGCGAGAGAATTTCTCGATTTTGTTTCCACGTCGTTTGCATTGGAGAGTGAACATAAAGAGGAACGCATAAAACAGGTTCTCGATGAAGTCGGGTTAAGCGACAACAAGCAAAAAATTCACGGGTTTTCGCGTGGGATGAAGCAACGTCTTGCCATTGCTCAAGCACTTATACCCGAACCAGAATTATTGATTATGGATGAACCAACAAGTGCACTTGACCCGATTGGGCGTAAAGAGGTGCTTGATATTATTAGTAAGTTAAAACAATCGATGACGGTTTTTTACTCAACTCACATATTAGATGATGCACAAAAGGTATGTGACCGAATCGGTTTAATTGATCACGGAAAAATGATTTTAGAAGACACAGTTCGAAACATTTTATCAAAGCATGATGTGATTGAGTATTACTTAGAAACCGTACAACCCGTTGAAGACCTTATGCCACTGATGCAACAAAGTCGCTATATACATTCTGTAAAACCGGATCAATTGGGTGTCCTTTATGCATTGAATTCGGATGTTAGTCAAATGGAGTTCATGCAATATTTACTTGACCATAAAATAAATATTAGTACCATTCAAAAACAAGCGAAGTCACTTGAAGACGTATTTATTGAGGTGTTGCATGAAAACAATTATTAAGTACGACTGGATGTACTTAGTCCGCACCTCTAAATTGTTTGTTATTGGTATTTTAGGTGTATTATTGGCAGGGTTAAGTGCTGTCACAGCGAAGTATTTTCATGAAATTATGGCGTATGCTTTTCGACAAGAAGGTATAGATGTTGAGTTCGAAGAAGCGACTGTTTTTGAAAGTTATAATCAGTTTTTTGGTAATTTTAACCAGTTTTATTTATTTGTCGTTCTCTTCATTGCTGTTGCCTTTTTTACCCACGATAAAACACGTGGACACTACCCACTGATTTTTAGCAAACCAATTCGTCGCAGTACATTCTTAGTCTCTAAGAGTTTGCTGCTAATGGGTGTCGTTCTTGCCTCGCTCATGCTTTCAGCAATTATATTTGGGTACTATACATTCTATTTATTTGATGAATTTGCCGCTGGACTATTTATTTTGTCCATCCTTGCTTATTTTGTTTACTTGATGCTGTTTGTGCATGTTGGCCTTGTTTTTTCAGTGATTATGCAGTCATATATGGGATCAATTGCGATGACAATAATTGTGTTTTTTGTGGCATCTTTGCTGACTATTTTAGACTGGAATCTGTTAGCTTATTTGCCAATTCATCTTGGAAATTACGCATTGCTAGTTATGAATGGCAATGTTCCTATCCAAACCCTACTCATCACTGTTGGGGTAGGCGTGGTTTTAATCGCAGGGCTTATCGCTCTTAGTATTTCTCTTTTCAATAAAAAAGCTTTAGCATAAGTTAGGAAGATTTGATGTTTGAACGCTCGTATACCATTGAAGGATTTATGTGTGAGAATGACCGTCTCTCTTTGCGCTATATTGGTCATCTTCTAAGTGATATTATGGAACGTAATGCCAACAGTTACGGGGCTACTGCATTGTATCATCATGAGCGCAATTTGGCGTGGGTATTAACGGAATATGAAGTTGATTTTCACGTGCTACCTAAACGAGGAGAGACGATAATGATGGGCACGCTACCGTATTCATTTAAGCGTATGTTTGGTTACCGTATTTACCGTATGCGACATGACGAACATACTTTGTTAGAAGGCAAAGGGAAGTTCGTATTGATTAACTATCAGACAAAAACCATCGTTAAGCCTGATCAAGCATTGCTCGATCTTTTTACCGACGCAAAACAGGAACCTGAAGCGTTACCGTTTGAAAAAATGAATCCATCAAAAGTGCATAAACTCTATTCAGAATCCACTAAGGTTCTTGAATCGTATATCGATATTAATCGTCACATGAATAATGCGGCCTATATCGCTTTAGCATATGACTATCTTCGTCGTTCTTTACGTCAATCAAAAGATATCACAGGGTTAAAAGTCTTATACCGTAAGGAAGCGTTCTATGAAGAGATATTGGAACTTACTTATTACCAAGAACATAATGGCATCTACTTAGAAATAGCAACTGAATCCGAATTGAAATGCCAAATACTCTTTAAACAAAAACAGCATCCTATCGAATAGGATGCCGTTTTAATTTAAGAAGTTATCCAGTAAGCGATTTATCTTATGCGTATTGATAAACCTCGATTCACGAAGTATCTCTTTTCCGTTTGAAAAAACTAAAACAGTAGGCACGCTAAAAATAACAAGACGCCCACGGACTTCATCTAAATCATCAACAAAGACTTGATAGGTATCAACATCGTTTAAGCGTGGGATGGTTTTGGTTAAGTGTTCAATAATCATCTTACACGTCGAACAACTATGAGTTTTGGCAATCACGATGGAAAGGTTGTTTTTTGCGATTGTTTCTAGGTGGGTTAAGTTTTTGATTTCTTTCATGTTTCTCACTCCTTTATAACGTCAATAAGTATAGAGATAAGATCGCTTTTTGTCAACGCTTTGACCACAGCAAAAGGTTTGACCTGCGAACGATAATACCGTATGATTTAAGTATACCATTATAAGGAGTGTTAACAATGGAAATAGATGTAACGAATATGACTTGCAATCATTGCAAGATGACGATTGAAAAAGCGTTAAAAGAGGCTGGTGTAAGCGAGTTTACGATTAATCTTGAACGCGGAAAAGTCTCGATTGGTTCAGAGGAACTAGCACGCGAACGTGTTGTCGCCCTGATTCGTGATAAAGGGTATGACGTAAAAGACTAATTTTACCTGTCCTTTATGGGCAGGTTTTGTTTTTTGTTTTTACCAAGAATTTCGGTTGATTTATTAGATGCCCTTTGATATAATATGATAGCGCTAAAAGAAGCGAACTTGTGTTGGAGGGGTAGCGAAGAGGCTAAACGCGGCAGACTGTAAATCTGCTCCTTAGGGTTCGGCGGTTCGAATCCGTCCCCCTCCACCATCATATAGGGGTGTGGTGTCAATGGTAGCACAGCGGTCTCCAAAACCGTTAGTACGGGTTCGAATCCTGTCACCCCTGCCATATTTGGTTATTAAACCGTAGAAAAACAGCTCTTAAACCCCCCACATTTTAATAGCTGTTTTTTTATTTGCTTTATACAAATTATTCAATTGCTTTGGGCTTACTGTACGTTATGATTAGTACGATAGATTTTCAAGCAAAGGCTTTTTATCGAAAACTTGGGTTTGAGATTGTCTTCACGAGAAAAAACAACCCAAAAGATCGATTTCTTACACCGTGTTTCGCCGTTTATAGGGACAGTAATTTGTGAATATATACCCACTTAATGCAAATGCATTAGGTGGTTTTTTAATGCCGTGAACAAAGAGGAACTATTCGATTTGGGCGGATTGTAAACGCTTTTATTTTTTGGCTTGATATGGTATGATAATAGCGATGTCAGTTATTAGATGGAGGACACTATGATTGAATTAAATGGACATAATTTAACCTTAGAATTATTAATGGAAATTACCCGTAAAAAGCAAAAAGTATTTATAACCGAAGAAACCAAAGAACGCGTTTGTGCTTCACGGGCAATTGTTGATAATATTGTGAAAGAGAAACGCACCGTTTATGGAGTGAATACGGGCTTTGGAAAATTATCGGACCACCGTATCCCAAGTGAGGATGTTAATCATCTACAAGAAAATTTATTGATGAGCCATGCATGTGGCGTGGGTGATGTTTTTTCTGAAGAGATTGTTCGTGGTATGATGGCTTTACGTATTAACGCACTGATTAAAGGTTACAGTGGTATTCGACTTGAAACCGTTGAAAAACTTATTTTGTATTTAAATGAAGATATATTACCGGTTATATATGAAAAAGGTTCACTGGGTGCGAGTGGCGATTTAGTCCCACTTGCGCATATGGCACTGCCACTTATTGGAAAAGGTGAAGTCTTGTATAAAGGCAAACGAATGAATACTGGGAAAGCCCTTGATATGGCGCAAATCAATTCTTTAGATGGATTGCATGCTAAAGAGGGATTGGCGCTCATTAATGGGACTCAGGCCATGACAAGCGTTGGTGCACATGCAGTGTATGATGCGCTGTATTTGTTGGATGTCGCCAATAAAAGTGCAGCGTTAACGATGGAAGCATTACGTAGCATCGTCGATGTTTTTGAACCGACTGTCCATGCCATACGTAATCAAGAAGGACAAATTGAAGTTGCAAAAACCATGTTAGTGTTACTTGATGGCAGCAAAAATACGTCGCATCAAGGCGAAGTCCGTGTACAAGATGCTTATGCTATTCGTTGTGTTCCACAAGTGCATGGAGCAAGTTTAGATACGATTGCTTTTGTTAAAGATAAAATCGAACGTGAAATGAACGCAGTAACGGATAATCCGATTGTCCTCGAAGATGGTCGTGCAATTAGTGCTGGGAATTTTCATGGTCAACCCATCGCGCTTGCGATGGATCATTTAGCGATTGCGGTGAGTGAACTTGCCAACATTGCTGAACGCCGTTTGGAACGTTTAGTGAATCCGTGTTTAAATGATGGGTTGCCAGCGTTTTTAGTTAAAGACAAAGGTCTTCATTCGGGTTATATGATTGTGCAGTACGCGGCAGCGTCACTTGTTAGTGAAAACAAAGTGTTGTCGCACCCAGCAAGCGTAGACTCAATTCCTTCCAGTGCCAACCAAGAAGATCATGTATCGATGGGCACAATAGCGGCACGTAAAGCACTCAAGATTGTTGAACATACGCGTCAAGTTCTATCGATGGAATTAATGACGGCGGCTCAAGCACTTGATTTTAGAGGAAAGAAAACGGTCAGTCTTCCAATGAAGAAGCTTTATGAAACGATTCGTGAAACGGTACCATTCCTTGAAGTGGATTGTGTGATGCAACCATTAATGCAATCGATGGAACAACTACTTATCGACGAGAAAGTATAGGAGGAAGCCTGCATGGACAATACATTTATTAAAATGCACCAACAGTTTACTCTAGAGGATATTTTTAATGAACTACCGAAGGCAGCTGATTTTAAAGAAGGCATCAGGCGCGCACCGAAACGGGCGTTTAACCTATCTGAGAAAGATACCGTTTTAGCGCTTAAGAATGCTTTGCGCTATATTCCAGATAAGTGGCAAGAGACGGTTGCTGATGAGTTCTTAGAAGAACTTTTAACCCATGGGAGAATCTATGGGTATCGATTTAGACCAAAGAGCCAAATAAAGGGATTTCCAGTTGATAGTTATCCAGCAAACACGTTAGAAGGACGAGCCTTTCAAGTAATGATTGATAACAACTTAGACTTTGATATTGCGCTTTATCCTTATGAACTTGTGACGTATGGTGAAACAGGTCAAGTCTTTCAAAACTGGATGCAGTATCAACTTGTAAAAAAATACTTACAAGAAATGCA
Organism: Candidatus Izemoplasma sp.; assembly: GCA_007131405.1. Classification (GTDB taxonomy): domain Bacteria; phylum Bacillota_I; class Bacilli_A; order Izemoplasmatales; family Izemoplasmataceae; genus SLQR01. The sequence goes on along the minus strand of SLQR01000089.1, from coordinate 10,179 downwards.
TGATGATGAGACGCTTGTGATTATGTCGGGTCATCCACTTGGATTATTTAAATCGTTTAAACATGCACCACGCGTTATGCTTACGAATGGGTTGATGATTGGTCAGTACAATGACTTGCATCATTTTAACCGTGCGGCGAGTTTAGGGGTCGCTAATTACGGCCAAATGACCGCAGGGGGCTGGATGTACATCGGCCCACAAGGAATTGTTCATGGTACGTATTCGACCTTACTGAATGCAGGCCGTAGTAAACTTTGGATTCCAAATGATCAAAACTTAGCTGGAGTCATTTTTGTGTCAAGCGGGCTTGGTGGAATGAGTGGAGCTCAAGGAAAAGCCACTAAGATTGCTGGAGGTGTTGGCGTGATTGCTGAAGTTGATCGTTCACGCATTGATACCCGTTATGAACAAGGCTGGGTTGACGAAGTTTATGATGATGAGGCAGACTGTTTTGCTCGCGCAATGGAAGCGAAAAAACAAAAATCAGCTGTAAGTATTGCGTTCCATGGTAACATTGTTGATTTGCTTGATTATGCGATTTCCCACGATATTCATATCGATTTACTCAGCGATCAAACGAGTTGTCATAATGTTTATGACGGTGGCTACACACCGCAAGGCTTAACGTTTGAAGAACGCACAAAACTTTTAAAAGAAGACCAAGTCGCATTTAACCGTCATGTCGATAAAGGATTGCGTAAACACTACAACGTTATTGAGACTTTAAATAACCGTGGAACGTACTTCTTTGATTATGGAAACAGCTTTATGAAGGCGGTTTATGATGCCGGCGTTTCAGCCATATGCAAAAACAAAGAAAATGATCTTGATGGCTTTATATGGCCAAGTTACGTTGAGGACATTATGGGACCCGTGCTGTTTGACTATGGTTATGGACCATTCCGCTGGGTGTGTTTATCTGGGAAACAAGAAGATTTAGATAAAACAGACCAAGCCGCCATGGCAGTCATTGACCCGAATCGTCGTTTTCAAGATTTGGATAATTATAATTGGATTCGCGATGCCAAAAAGAATAACCTTGTAGTTGGAACCAAAGCGCGTATTCTTTATCAAGATGCTTGGGGACGAATGAACATTGCACTTAAGTTTAATGAAATGGTGAGAAATGGCGACGTTGGGCCAATTATGCTTGGTCGTGATCACCACGATACGGGTGGTACGGATTCACCATTTAGAGAAACCTCGAACATAAAAGATGGCTCGAATATGATGAGCGAAATGGCGACGCATATTTTTGCTGGAAACGCTGCGCGTGGCATGAGTCTTGTTGCGCTTCATAACGGTGGCGGTGTTGGCATTTCAAAAGCCGTTAATGGCGGTTATGGGATGGTTCTTGATGGTTCGTATGAGACAGATGACATTCTCAAACGTGCAATGATGTGGGATGTCATGGGTGGCGTGTCACGACGCGCTTGGGCACGAAATGACCATGCCATTGAAACAAGTGCAATCTTTAATGATCAAAAAGAGGGTCACATCACTTTACCGTTTATCAGTGATGAAACAAAATTAGAAGCGTTAGTAAAACGTAAATATAAAAAGGGAGGCTACTAATATGAAACGCATTGTACAGTGTGTACCGAACTTTTCAGAAGGAAGAGATTTAGACAAAATCGAGGCGATCGTCAAGCCCCTCAAAAACCAGGAAGGGTTTAATCTTGTCAGTTATGAACCGGACAAAGATTATAACCGTACTGTGGTAACTTTGCTTGGGGACCCTGAAGCGATGGTGCAACCGTTACTAAAATTTATGGAAAAAGTCATTGAACATATTGATATGAACAAACAATCTGGTGAACACCCACGCATGGGTGCTCTTGATGTATTGCCGTTCATTCCGATTTCGAATATCACAATGGATGAGTGTGTTGAGTACGCGAAGAAGATGGGTGAAGAAATCGCTTCATCACTCGATGTCCCAGTGTTTTTATATGCGGAAGCTGCACAGGAAACTGCGCGTAAGAAACTGCCAAACATTCGCAAGGGTGAGTATGAGGGCATGAAAGAAAAAATTAAAGAGCCAAAATGGAAACCAGATTATGGCAAAGCGGATACACATCCAACTGCAGGGGTGACCGGTGTTGGCGCACGTATGCCACTTATTGCGTACAATATTGATTTAGCTACGGATGATCTAGATGTGGCAAAACGCATTGCGCGTTATATTCGTGGTTCAAGTGGTGGGTTCAAACATATTCAAGCAGGACCTGTTTTCTTAAATGAGCGCAACCACGTTCAAGTGACGATGAACATATTAAACTATAAACAAAATCCCATTTATCGAATTTTTGAAGTGGTCAAAATGGAAGCGAAACGTTTTGGTGTTGAGGTACCAAGCAGCGAAATCGTTGGGCTTATTCCAAAAGAGACAATTGAACTTTCTCTGAAATACTATTATGCTTGTGAAAATAAAGCATACAAAGCAATAAACGACATGGATACATTAAGCAATGAAGCAAAGACGTACTTAAAATTCCGCGATTTCGATCAATTAAAAATCATTGAAGCGAATGTGGAGTGATGCATGTGAAGGCGGATTTAGTTGTTAAAAATATCGGAACCTTGCTGACACCACCACCTTCCGATGGGCCACTACGTGGAAAGTTACTTGATCAAGTTGAACAAGTGGGAAATGCTTTTATAGCGGTAAAAGATGGAATCTTTATTGACTATGGCAATCATGAATATGAGCAGTATATCAACGAGGCAACTGAAGTAATCAATGCAAAAGGTATGCTTGTTACACCGGGATTAATTGATGCCCACACGCATGTGGTTCATGGCGGAAGTCGTGAATTTGAGTTTGAACAAAAGATGCGCGGTGTACCTTATCTTGATATACTAAAAGCAGGTGGAGGCATTCACAGTTCAGTTAACATGACACGTGAAATGGATTTTGACGGCCTTTACCAACAATCGAAAAAAAGTTTAGACCATATGCTTAGGTTTGGTGTGACAACGGTAGAAGGTAAAAGTGGTTATGGTTTAGAGAAAGAAACAGAAATCAAACAACTTGAAGTCCAAAAACAATTGAATGAAGACCATCCTATTGATCTTGTGGCTACCTTCTTAGGTGCTCATGCGCTACCTAAGGCATACGAAAGCGACCGACGCACGTTTTTAGATAAAGTGATTGATATGATGCCAGAAATAAAAAAACGCAAACTTGCCGAGTTTGTGGACATATTCTGTGAGGATGGTGCGTTTGATTTAGCGGATGCTCGGTATCTCTTAGAAGCTGCAAAAAAACAAGGCTTTAAATTAAAAATCCATGCCGATGAAATCGTTGCACTTGGAGGGGTTCCACTTGCGGTAGAACTTGGTGCTCACAGTGCGGATCACCTTATGGCAATTGATGAGGAAGGGCTGCGAGCACTAAGCCACAGCAACACCATTGCGAATGTCTTGCCAAGTACATCATTTTACCTAAATAGTGATTACGCACCAGTGCGTAAAATGATTGATCGTAACCTTGCGGTTGCACTTTCAAGTGACTATAACCCAGGGAGTAGCCCGAGTGAAAACTTCTTGTTTACACTAAATATTGCTGCAATTCATTTACGAATGAGTCCAAATGAAATCCTAAATGCTGCGACACTAAACCCAGCGTATAGCATCGACCGTGCGCATGAGGTTGGTCGTATAGCCAAGGGATATAAAGCAGATTTTGTCATATTTGATGCGCCTAACTGGCCGTATGTATTGTATCATTATGCGATTAATCATGTGTGTGATGTCTTTAAAAAAGGAAACCGAGTAATAAAAAATCAAAGAAAAGTATGGGAGTGATTGGATGAAATTAGTCGATTTAACAGTAAGAGAATTTGTGAGTGAAGTGGATTCGGCTTCGCCTGCACCAGGTGGGGGCAGCGTAAGTGCCGTTGCGGCGTCACTAGGAAGTGGTTTATTGCGTATGATTGGGCACTTGACGATTCCTAAAAAGAAATTTAAAACACTTGAAGAAGACATCCAACAAGAATACATTAATATCCATGAATCATTAAAAGGGTATGAAACAAAACTTTTGGATTTAGTCGATCGCGACACCGATGCGTTTAATGATATTATGCGTGCCTTTAAAATGCCGAAAGAAACAGACACAGAAAAGAAAAAACGCAAACAAGCGATTGAACAAGCAACTTTGAAAGCAATCGAAATTCCCGAACAAATCGCAAGCATTGCATATGAGGCACTAAAAAAAGTCGATTTTGTTCGCTTATACGGAAATAAAAATGCGCTTAGTGATGTTGGGGTTGGAGCGTTAATGCTTTACGCAGGCCTCGAAGGAGCTTGTTTAAACGTAAAGATTAATTTGCCTGGTCTTGAAGATGCATCAATTAAAACCCATTATACTGAAAAAGTTGAAGCGATGTTACATGATGCAAAAACCATCAAAGACAATCTCTTAAAAGCGATTCATGAATCGCTTGCAGCATAGGAATATTTAACGTATGAAACGCTATGCTTATGTTACGTTTGTCATGCGCAACGATTCGTTTATTCCAGGTGCGCTTGTTTTTGCTTATGGGTTGCGCAAACAAAATACAGAAGCAGATTTAATCTGTATTGTAACGGAAAATGTTTCTGATCATGCCAAGCAAGCGTTAAACATTCTATTTGACCGTGTAATTGTTATTGATGAGATTTATGTGCCGCACAAAGACCGTCATGAACGCCAAGATCGACCGTTTTTATTTACCCGTTTTCACGCGTTTCGTTTAGGCAAAGACGGCGACCTTGACGGCGATTATGATAAGATTTTACTCTGTGACGCCGATTTACTACCAATAAGACACTACGACAGCCTGTTTGAACTGCAGGCACCAGCAGGTGTTCTCAATGAAAAAAAAGCATATTGCATGGAATCGGAAAATGGAAAATATGTTATTCCTGATAGTGTATTTGAAGATAGCACATGGATTTGGCATCGTGTATACAAAGATATTCCCTTTGGAAGTCCAATACCTAAAGCGATTACCGACCGTGTTAAAACGGATCAACAAAACATGGGCGTCAACGCAGCGCTTTACTTGTTTGAACCGAGTCTTGAATTTTTTGAGGACATCATCGATGATTTAGAGAAGGAAACGACCAAAGAAGAAATCGGTCGATATCCGTGGCCTGAAATGCAATACATTACCGCTAAGTTGAGTGGTGAATGGCATAATATGGACCTTAAGTTTTCAAGTTTTAACGGGTATCCCACGCTTGAAGTCTTAAATGGAATTCATTACGCGGGCTTGAAGCCGTGGCAATTAAAGCATCGTTCGATCATGCATTTTGCAAAAAATGATGACTATAAACTGTGGTACGCGGTCTTTATGCAAATGGTTAATGAATACCCAGACCTGTTAGAGTATCGCAAATTGAGCAAACTGAGTAGGGCCATTGAAACGATGACTCACAACGATAACTACCGTTTCCATAAACAATACTTACCAAACCTAAAACATCTCTTTGAGAGTTAGCAATTGCTGACTCTTTTTCTTATCAACTACCTTGACAGATAGAGTAATGTTTGGTACAGTTATTGTATCATGAATAAAGAGGTGCACTTAGTGGATAAAAGGGGTATTGGAGAGCTTATCGCGAATGCGGTTAGTCATGGTATTGGCGTCATCCTCGGAACGTCAGCACTTATATTTTTACTCATAAAAGCAGAGACACCTCGCGAAATAGCTGGTGTTGCTATTTTTGGGTCGTCAATGATTCTTCTTTATCTAGCAAGCACGCTCTTTCACGCCTTTCCACAGAGCATGAGACGTGTTGTAGCTGTATTTCAACGATTGGACCACTGTGCTATTTACTTACTGATTGCAGGGACATACACACCATTTATTTTACTGCTTGTGCCAACACCTGTTGGATATACATTACTTGTGTTATTGTGGTCTTGTGCCTTCATCGGTATCGTGCTCAAATCCATTTGGATTCACCGCTATAAAGGCGTTCATCTTCTCATGTATCTTTTAATGGGATGGAGTATTATCTTTATCTGGCCACAAGTACGTGGGGTGATTCCATCGGCGGCTATGACTTGGTTAATCCTCGGTGGATTAAGTTATACATTAGGTGTACTATTTTACATTCGACGATTTCATTACGCACACTTTGTTTGGCATCTATTTGTTTTAGGTGGTTCAATGTTTCATTTTGTATCAATAGCCCATTTGATTTAAAAAAGGAGAATAAGTATGGAAAAAATTGCGTTAATAACTGACAGCACGGTTTATTTACCGGATGAGTATTTAAAAGAAAAAAAGATTCATGTTGTAAGTTTGAATGTTATTGAAGGTGAAAAGTCGCACAAAGAACTTGAAATTGACAACGATTTTATTTTTGAGCGTCTGAATAACAAGATTAAGTTAACCACATCACAACCGTCACCAAATGAGTTTGTGGAAGCGTATGAAGAAGCATTTAAGAAAGGGTATGAACATATTTTTGTGTTAACGTTGTCAAAAGGATTGAGTGGGACTTATCAAAGTGCGGTTTTAGCACGCAACATGCTTGATAAGAAAGATGAGATTACCATCTTTGATACTAACCAAGCTGCTTATGGAAATGAACTTTTGCTTGAAAAGCTAGTTGACCTAATCAAACAAGAAAAAGAAGATGTTGAGAAAATCAAGAAACGTTTTTATGAAATTATTGAAAATACGTATCTTTACTTTACCGTGGAAAATCTCTTCAATCTCTACAAAGGTGGAAGACTATCAAAAACATCAGCCGTCATCGGAACTGTGCTTCGTGTTAAACCTGTTATTAAAATGACAGATGGGAAATTAAAACTTGCGCATAAAGAACGTACCAATAAAAAACTGTATGCGTATTTTATTGACCAAATCAAATCCGATCCGCATTATGCAGAGGAAAAAACATTGAATGTTCGTATTATCGAACGAAACTCAGAAGCGAATGCTAATGAACTTAAACAAAACATTGAAGACAATTTTAAAAAGACGAAGCTTGTCATTACAAGCAAATTGGGTCCTGTGTTCTCAATTCACATTGGGGATAAAGGGTATGGTCTGGCCTGGTTCTTCGAATAAAAAGCGCTTAATAAAGCGCTTTTTTTTGGCATATTGGTTTACATTTAGACGTCTTAGTGCTATGATAATGAAAACAATTTAAATAGGTGAATTATATGATGCTTAAAACAATTGCAGATAAATTAGATGTGTTTTTTCATTCCAGTACATATATGATTGTCTTAACCGTTATTGCATTTCTTGGGCTCTATTTGCGCCTCGAAGTGCTAACGATTTTTGTGATTGGTTTTTTTGTCATTTTAAGTTGGTTAACAAGTGAAGATATTTTGCCAAGCTTTCTCATGGTTGCACTCATTGGTATGATTGCGTTACGCATTCCAAGAGGGGACGAGCTCGCGTATTTTCGTCCATTGTACTTTACCCCGATTTTTATTGTGCCAGCTTTCGTGGCAAAGTTATTTATTCACCCATTTCGCTTGGAGAAGGGACTTTTCTTTTATCCGACCGTAGCTGTGGCTATCGCCATAACGATTGGTGGCCTTTTTTCGATTAGTCTTGAGCGTTATTTTTCATTGCCGACAATTTACTATACGGTAGGTCTTGGGATTGGGATGGTAGGCATCTATTTTATCTTGGAACGCTACTTACTTGACCGCGATGATATTGTTGATTATTTTTCCAAAATGATGGTTGCTATAGGGGCGGTTGGAACCTTTATGCTTTTTGCCGCTTATTATGAAATGTTTGGTAGCTTTTTCAGTATTCAACCAGGCAGTCATTTTCAGTGGCGGAATAATCTTTCAAATAACTTACTAATGAGTATGCCATTTGCTTTTTATTTAGCGACGAAGGGCCGCTTCTCAATCTTCTACTTTATTCTTGGAAGTTTGCAATATCTAGCGCTTGTCTTCTCGTTTTCACGTGGGGGGATATTGTTTGGGAATATTATTTACCCACTTGTCGTCATCGCCGCAATCACATTAGCTAAGGGCGAACGGATTCGTTTGTTAACTGCATTTGTCTTGTTTATAGGGATAACCTACGCAGTATTTGAAAATTGGATTATTCCAGTAGCTGATGTGTATTCTGCTGTGGTTAACCGATTGACCATTAGTACCCAAGAAGCACGTGCAAATCTTTACCGAATGGCTTGGTCGAACTTTAAAGCGTATCCGATCTTTGGAACTGGATTAGGCTTTGACACAAGTGCACATTATAATCCGAAAACAATGTCAATGTATTGGTATCACTCAACGGTCTTTCAAGTAATCGGTAGTTTAGGTATTGTCGGTATCATCGCTTATTTTTATCAAGAGCTTGTTCGACTTAAAGTGCTTGTTGTGGGTGACTTAGGCTTTAATCTGTTTGTGTTTATTGCGATGATTGGTTTCTCAGGGTATTCGTTAGTCAATGTGGGTTATTTTGTACCAATCCCGTTTGTGGCAATGTTTTTAACGATGTTTATGGTTGTTGAACGAAATAATAAACATATAACCGCATAGAAAAAGGCGCGAATTCGCGCCTTTTTTAGTTATTCAATTGCAATCGGTAAAGAGTCATCACCGCGTTGAGAATTCACCGGTCTGAAACGCGCAAAATAATCGTTATCTAAGATATAGTTATTTAAGCGAGTTCGGTAAATAACTTCACCAACATAAGCACGAATTTGTTCAGGAGATAATTCACCATCAATGTGTTCAAACATTTCACGCTCAATGTCGTAATAGTAGGATTCGGTTAAGAAACTTACACTTGAGAAGATGATGGTGTTCATACGTGAGTTAAAGACATCATTTCCCATCATGTATTCGTAATCTAGGTCAAGACCAAACATATTTGACAAGGTTGGCAATAAATCAATGGTTGAAAAGTAGTGATCAAATGTTTGACTTTCTAATGAAGGGTTATAAATAAGAAACGGAACATTATGAATGTTTAAAAGATTTGTTTCGTCTTTCATGGTGTCATATTCCCAGATAACATCTCGGTCTAACCCATAAGCGTAATGATCGCCATAGAGAACAATGATGGTGTCATCAAGTTGATTGGTTCGTTCAAGCTCATCAAGCAGATACTCAAGGGCTAAGTCAAGTTCCCATTGACTCGCATGATAGTATTTAAGTGTTTCATCAATGTCCTCTAAGCCAATGTCGATTAGAATATCATTTATAATCGGATAGTTCTCCAATGCGATATCGTGACGGCCACCTTCATAAGGTAAGTGTCCGGTTACGGTTAAAAAATAAGCAAAGAACTGTTCTTCGGCTAAAACATATGGCAATCCACGTTCCATCATCTCAAGGTCACTGTGCCAGTAATGACCACGTGCCTCGCGTTCATCATCTAGTGGTGTGACAAAGCCTAAGCGCTCGTACCCATAATACTCATTATATCCTATTGTGTTTGGATGGAAGTCTTCACGGGGATAAAAGTGGTCTGAAAAGTTATGAAACGCCAAAGACGTGTAATCAAGTTCACCGAAGAGTCGCGGGAAGGTATTCGGGAAATAATTATCCTCATAAGCTGCCATCGATAGTTGAAGCGTTTTATTTGGGTAGTAGCCAGTTTGCACCATGAACTCAGTATCGGCGGTATTACGGTAATATAATGGCGCATAGAAGTTTTCAAAATACCATGCATTATCTAACATTCGATCAAGGGTTGGCATAAGTTCAGGATGAATAGCGTAAGTATCAAAAGCTTCAGCCATAATCATGATTAAATTTTTACCCTCAAACACACCAGTCATTTCATTAATTTCATGAGCAGGGTTGTGATCGAAGAAATCTTCAACGTGTTCATCGGTAATGTCTTCAACACGGTGCGGTCTCAAGGCATTTTGGAAATCAATACGTGCATAGGTGAATACCCCGAACTTACGCATAGCCGTATGAGGCACTATCGGTTCAATGTATAAATCGTAATCCGAAAATGAATAAAGATCGTCTGCGCTTTTGTTGGTGTTAATGGTTTGAATGGCGATGAATAGTGATGAAACAGCTAAGATTGTGAAGATAAAAGGCTGACGAACTGATTGATAACGGACATCAACCAGTTTAATTTTTCCTTGTTTTTCTAATTTTAAGAGATAAAGTGTCAATAGAATAGGGACTAAGTAAAATAGATGCGTCCACATAATACTTTGCGGAAAAAAATAAAAAAAGG
>SLQR01000072.1 GCA_007131405.1 Candidatus Izemoplasma sp. | reverse complement strand
ACATCACCTCTTTCTTCAAGTATTTGACAAATTGTCCACTAAAATTTTAGCATACCCCTTGTGGTTTGTAAATGCTTAATTGAAATTTCTTTTAATTTAGCGAATTTCATTATCTTTTGGGTATTCTTTTGGAGGTTCAAGTAATTGCTCGGGCTTTTCGATGTATTGTATAACACGTTTAATGACGCGTGCAAAATAGTACCCATCACAAATACGTTCATCGACAACAATTTTAATGTCCATTTGCTTTTCCTTGCGGAAAGTATGATCGCCATTGACTAAAACTTGACGTCGTTTCGTGCCAAACGCAGCAAAGAAACTCGTCGTTCCAAAATCATAAATATGGTGATAAACAGGTTGAATCCCAATGCTACCGAGATCGGTCACAAAGGCACTTGTATGAAACGGGGAAGCGTTCACTAAAAACTTCGGCATCAAGCGGTGGTTATCTAAAAAATTCACAAGCCCAACGGTAAAACGGAATAAAAACCCGGGTAAATAGTTTAAAATCTTTGCTGCTTTGTCCGCTTTGTTTTTGGTGTTTTTACTTTTGTTATCCGCGATCGCATCATTTACTTTCTTAACGACATCAAGCAGTGTTTCATGCGGTTCAAAATCAAGTTTAAGGACCGTTTCAGGTGCGTCAAGGTCCATTTCTTTTTTAATCGCAAAACTGTAGCTTATTTTTTTGCGCGCATACACTTTACGCCCTTTGACAAAGCGATTGGCTTTCGGGTAATCCACCATCGTTCGCAGCATCGCTGCTAACACCACGTGCAAAAAGATAATGCGATGCCCCTCTTTACGCAATGCCTTAATGGTTTCATCGCTTTTGTTTAGTGTCAACGTATCTGAAAAATAGACTTGTGCGTCATAACGACGTGGCATAATATAAGGGATGGCACGTAATATAGGATCTTTGTGCTTAATTAAGTAGCCATCATTTCGGTCTTTAAATAGTCGTTTCAAGGCAATCCCTCCAATGTTCAATTCTTATTATACAACAGGTAGAAGAAAATCCCACTTAGAAATCGCAATTTCAGTGGGATTTTTTATTTTATTAGGCTTCAAATTGAGATTGATAGAGATTATGGTAAAACCCGCGGGCTTCAAGTAAGGTTTTATGGGTTCCCTGTTCAATCAATCGACCATCGTGAATTACCAAAATTTTGTGGGCTTTTTGAATGGTTTGTAAACGGTGGGCAATCACAATTGAGGTACGTCCTTTCATCAAGACTTCCATGCTTTCTTGTATTTTTGCTTCGGTTCGGGTATCAATGTTTGATGTGGCTTCATCTAAGATGAGCAAGCTTGGGTTTGAAAGAATCGTGCGCGCAATACTGATTAGCTGACGCTCGCCTTGGGAAAAGTTCTCGCCACCTTCTGAGACGAGGGTATCATAACCTTTCGGTAGTTTTTCAATAAAATCATGCGCATTCGCTTGTTTACTCGCTTCAATCACTGCTTCTTCGTCCGCTTCAAAGTCGCCATAATGAATGTTGTCATAGACAGTTCCTTTAAAGAGTTTTGTGTCTTGTAAAACAATGCCGATTTTTTTACGCAAGACATCTTTTTTAATGTCGCTTATATCTATTCCATCAATCTTAATCGCGCCTTGCTTAAGGTCATAGAAACGATTAATTAAACTAATGGTTGTGGTCTTCCCAGACCCTGTTGGACCAACGATGGCAATAATTTCGCCTTCTTCAGCTTCAAAACTTATATTGCGTAAAACAGGTACATCTTTATCATACTCAAAGTCGACATTCTCAAAGGTAATGCGTCCCTCAAAGGCATCAAAGGATTGTTCGCCATCCCCTTCGTACTCACTCTCTGTATCAATCATTTCAAAAATACGTTCAGCTCCGGCAATCCCCTGCATCAGTTGATTAAACATTTGGCTTAAGTTGCTAATAGGCATAATAAACTGACGACTGTAAATACTAACCCCGTTGATTTGACCAATCGTCACGGCCATCATCGCGGGGGCGTAAAGATAAAGCAAAGCCCCAACCGCAATCACCATTAGGTAAATCAAGTTATTCATAAAATGGATAAACGGCCATAAAATACCCGCGTAAACTTGCGCTTTAAAACCCGCACGACGCAATTTGTTGTTTTCTTCTTTAAATTCTGCTGTAAACGCGGGTTCTTGGTTATAAAGTTTTACGGCTCTTAACCCGTTAATGTTTTCTTCAATAATGCCGTTTAAGCTTGCTAGGTGAATTTGTTGTTCCTTAAAGCCTTCACGGGTGCGTTTAGAAATAAAGATCGTAAACGCAATCATGAGAGGCACAAAGAGTAACACAACAATTGAAAGCGACCAACTTAAAATAAACATATAGACTACAGAGCCAATTAAAACAACGGCGCTATTGATCACTTCAAGCACGGTTTGACCAAGTGAAGCATTAATGAGTTCGACGTCGTTAGATAAACGACTCACAATATCTCCAGACCCCTGTTTATCGTAGTAAGAAATAGGGGCTTTAAGCAGCTTAGAAAAAGCGTCTTTACGAATCTTTTTAATCACGCGTTGTGAGATATGCACCATCACAAAGCGTGCAATAAAACGAATTAGACTGTTCCCAAGCGCAATTAAGAGAATGATTCCGACGACATAGATAATTTGTCCGTATATACCGGGTAAAATAAATTCATCAATTGCATAGGAGAAAATAAACGGGATTGCTAAATTTGCCCCAGTAGCCCCGATGGTAAAGATCGCCACAAACACAATCCAGAGTTTATAAACACCCATGTATGCAAGTAAGCGTTTAACGGTTTTTCGTATATTATTAGGTTTTGAGTATCCAGCACCGCGTCGCCCTCTGAATCCACCGCGCCCACTCGGGGCTTGGTTTTTCTTTTGTTCCGCATCAAGCAACTCAAGACCAGCTTCTTCACGGATTTCTTGCTTGTTTAAGAGTTTAAATTTACTCATGGCTCACACCCCCGATATCAAGTTGACTTTTAGCAATTTCTTGATAAACTTTACTTGATTTCATAAGGTCTTGATGGGTCCCAATGCCATCAATACGTCCTTGATTATCGAGGACCATGATGCGATCCATGCGTCGCACTGTTGCAATTTTTTGACTAATCATTAAAAGCGTTGGTTTATGCTCGAGTTGATTAATCGCAAGCAAGATTTTACGTTCACTTGCTAAATCAACGGCGCTTGTTGCATCATCTAAAATCAAAATAGAGGGTTTGCGAATAAGCGCGCGTGCAATGGATACACGTTGTTTCTGGCCACCACTTAAGTTCGTGCCTTTTGCCTTGACTAAATGATTAAAATAGCGTTCTTGATCGTGGGCAAAATCATAAATCAAGGCATCTTTTGCAGTCGTTTCAAGTTCGCTTAGGTTGGCATCTTCTTTGCCTTGTAAGATGTTTGTCCCGAGGGAACCACTAAAGAGAATCGCTTGTTGGGTCACAAACCCAATTTGCTTACGCACATGAGGAATATCAAGATTCGTCAGCGGTTCGTCATCAAAATAAATAGTTCCTTTTGTCGGATCATACAGGCGCGGAAGTAAAGAGACAAGTGAACTTTTTCCTGATCCCGTTGAACCAATAATCCCAAGTTTTTCACCCGGTGAAACCTCAAAGGAAATATCGCGCAAGACCATGTTGCCATCATCCCCATACCCAAAGGAAACATTATCAAAGCGGATGGCTCCAGACAGCCCATGTTTTTTTGCATTTTCGGGATTTTCTAAATCAATTTTTGCATTGAATATCTCATTAATTCGGGCCGCCGACACATCGGCACGTGACACAAAAATCATGGTCATCGCAAACATCATTAACCCGATTAGAATCTGCTGGCTGTATTGACTAAACGCCATTAAAAGCCCAACACGTGGGTTCCCAAGGTCAGTGAAGAAATCAGGATGTGCCATTTCATAATAACGTGCCCCAAAGAATAAAATCAGCGCTAGGCCGAGGTTAAAGATGAGGAAGATTACGGGTTCGGCAAAGGCCATCACACTTTCGGCACTGGTATTGACTTTACGGTAGTGTTCATTCACATTTTCAAATTTCTTGTGTTCGTAAGGTTGAGAAACAAACGACTTAACCACTTGGGGTGCATTGGCGTTTTCTAACACGGTATTATTTAAGTCGTCTAACGCGCTTTGTACACGTTTAAAGCGTGGATACGCCATAATCATCACAAAAATCACTGATATAATCAGTAATGGCATCGTAATAAAGAAGACTTGGGATAACTGCAAACTTGTTGATAGTGCAAGCACAAGACCAATCACAACCATCATTGGCGCACGGATAACCATCCGAAGCATCATGGTAAAAAACATTTGCACACGGACAATGTCATTGGTTGCGTTCGTGATTAAACGACTGACTTTAAAGTCATCGATATTTTTAAACGATAAGGTTTGAATCTTGTTGAATAAATCCAAACGCAACTCTGCGCTTGCATGTTGGGCAATGTATTGCGAGGTATAGGTGTTTAATATTCCTGCGCCCATTCCAAATATCGCCATTGAAAACATCAAAATACTCAATCCAATTACCATGTTAAAGTTTCGTGTTTCAAGCCCAACATCAATAATATACTGCATGACAAAGGGGATTAAAAAAGCTACACCAACCTGAATAAGCATTGATACTACAGCATAAAACATGTGTTTTTTGTACGGTAATGCATACCGAAATAATTGTAAAATATTACGCATCTGTGTTCGTCTCCTTTATGCCTTTTCTAAATACCTTTAAAAGCCACGTGAACTCTTCTTTTGCGCTTTCAAATGATATACGTCCACTAAGGACTTGTTGAATAAGTTTTAATTTAACATGCGACAAGTAATAATAGATTCGCTTAATTCGAAGTGGCGATAAGTGTTGAACTTCATGCAGATCAAGTAACTCAATAAAGCGATCATAAAACGCTTCTCTTCGTTTGGCATAACGATCGAGATTCAAGGAACTCGTTTGGTTTGGATCAAAGAATTTGCGAATTATCTTTTGATGCGCTGAATTGGCAAAAAACACAAAATCCTTTTCAATTGCTTCGCCTAAGTAATCAAAAAAGCCAATCGGTTTTGCCTGAATTCGCGACATGATTTCATCTTCAAAGGTGCTTAGGGATACATCAATGACATAACCAAAGACGTCTTCTAAATCTTCAAAGTATTGATAAAAGCTTCCACGTGGGATATCGGCTGCTTTCACCATGTCCGCTACGGATATTTTTGGGATCGGTTTATCAATAATCACCCCTTGAATTGCTTTTAAAATTGATTTTTGTTTGCTGTGTGACAAATTGTAATACGTATCTTTAGGCATATAGTCCTCCTTTATGACGATATGTCATTTACAAGGTGAAAAAGAAAGCCTACTGTGTAGGCTTCTTATTACTTTCTAAGTTTTCCATCCGCGCGATACAGTAAGTAATTTAAGTCCTTTTCTTTCGCGTAATCGATGGCTTCTTTTTGAGTGTCAAAAACCTTTGTGGCTTTGGTGTTGCTACCTTCAATTAACTGCCATCCTTTTGAATGCTTCTTGATGTGATATTGCGTTTCTTCACTATCAAGTTTCATTTTTTCATGTGCTTCTTTTTCAACGCGATCTCTAACTTCGTCAGCTTGGCTGAGTGTAGTTTCTGTTTTCGGTGGAACGGGCTGACGGGTATGTGCATCAGCGATGCTTACTTCGCGTAATTCACTTTCAACTTCTTCGAGTGTAATGTCGCGTGAATCTTGTTCTTCAATCTTATTGTTTGTTGCTGCTTCATTGTTAATTTGATCGGCTCGTACTTTTTCTTTTGATTTCTTCTTTCCAAACAATTTTGAAAAAATTCCCATATTCCATACACCTTCTTTATTTTATTTTTTTTCGTTGAACCATTTTATTATGTTAATAATACCATAAAATCCACTTAAAATCAATTTAATGCGCTCTATTTCACGCTCTTATTGTTTCGTTAACAATGCAACACAAGCGGATTCACCAAGGGATTTTGAGAAGTAATAACCTTGTAAATAGCGTATATTCTTGTTTTGAAGATATGTTAAGTCGTCTTGTGTTTCGACACCTTCGACAATAACGTCCATCGTAAATGCATCCGCCAAACGAATCACTGTTTCGACTATTTTTTGATTGGGGATGTTTTTGTGTATGTCCGTAATTAAGGAACGATCAATCTTAATTTTATCAAGTTTCGATTGCGATAGACGTATCATCGAAGAATAACCACTACCAAAATCATCAATAGCAACTTTAAAGCCATGCGCTTGTAATGCTTTTATAAAATGCGCTTCTTTGCTAAAATCATCAGGCAAATAGGTTTCGGTAAATTCAATGGTAATTTCATTTGGGTTAATGTCAAGGCGTTCGGCCTCCGTGACAATATAATCAACAAAAGAAAAGTTTTTAATTTCAGTAGTGCTAATATTCACCGACATGAACTTTAATTTATCGGTAATATCTTTAAACCGCTTATACGCTTCAAACGCCTCGCGAATAACATAACGATCAATATCTTCAATGAGATGATATTTTTCAGCGTACGCAATAATATCGACAGGGTACAGTATTTTATGCTTATGTTTAATGCGAATCAACGCTTCTAGCGCCAAAGTATTTCCGTTGCTCGAATCCACGATTGGTTGATATTCTAAAAAGAAATTGCTTTCTCTTAAAGCGTCTTTTATTAATCGGTATGTTGAGAAGGCATCATGATTTTTTCGTTTTACACTTGATGTATAGTAGACAATTTGATCTTTACCGCGGAGTTTCGCTTCATGCAGCGCAAGTTCACTACGCAACAACGTCTCGTTAAAACGCGGACTGCGTGACGTAATTAAGTAACGACCAACAGATACGGTAAGTTTAACGTTGTGAACGCTTAACGTATAAGGCTCTTTTAATGTTTGAATCATTTTATTAGAGAACTCATCATCGTTCAGTTTGCTCGATGGATAGATGACAATAAAATGGTCGCTATGTACGCGATACACAGAATCATAGGGTGCTACAAGCTCTTTTAAGCGTTTCACAATCGTTTGCAACAATACATTTGCAAGTTGATGCCCCAACAAATCATTGTAGTTTTTAAAATTATCAATATTAATGTAATACATTGCAACATCTTGATCAAATCCAACCAAAATATTGTTAAAGTGCTCACGTAAGTAGTTAATGTTTTTTGTTTCAGTTAAAGAATCATCATAAAGGAGTTTTTGATAGAATTTTAACGTTTTCTTACGATTTAAAAGGACAAGTGCCAATCCCAATAAAAAAAGAAAACTTAAAAAAATAATCAATCCAACCCAGTAAAGCGATTGTGCAACTAATACATTGGTT
>SLQR01000004.1 GCA_007131405.1 Candidatus Izemoplasma sp. | reverse complement strand
TAATGAAAACTGTATTAAGACAAGTTGATAAGGCATAGAGCGAAAGAGTGAGCCAAAAAACTGCGTGATCGCGTGTTTTTTGGCTATTTTTATAGCAAAAACTGGAGCAATCCAGCGATTGTATAGAAAAAAAAGAAAAAAGAGGAGGCTTCATAAATGCAAGTTAAGAAACGCACTTTATGGATGTTAATCATTTCACTTGGACTTATTTTAGTTAGTGGAATCTTTGCATCAATGCTTCAAAGCAATTTCTATCGCGTCGAGATTACGGATATTCGTGAAAACTTTGGTGATGGTGTACAGTACAGTGCATTGCTTTACAAACCAAACACCGCAACAGAGGATTCTCCTGCACCAGCGATTGTGCTTACCCATGGGTATTTAAATAACCGTGAGTTGCAAGCACAAAACGCTATTGAACTCTCGCGTCGAGGGTTTGTCGTTTTAGTAGTTGATCGCTTAGGTCATGGCCATAGCGCCTTACCAAGTGGTGTCACAAACTCTCTAACTGGAAATGGTGAAGGGTTAGTCAACGCTGTTGAATGGCTTTACGAACAAGATTATGTCGATCAAGACAAAATTGGTGTTTCAGGTCATTCAATGGGTGGTTATGATACGATGATGACCCTGCTTCATTATGCCCAAGAAGAAATGGCGAATGGTCCTGAAGCAAACAAAGTCGCTGCTGGTCTCATGCAAGCATGGTCATCCTTTGTCATGGCACCAAGTACGACGCATGTTGGGAACTTAGGCGCGCGTTATGATGAATTTTTCTACAAAGAAGCTGGTGAGTATGCTTCTGAAAACGCCGCGCTTGATCCAAACGATCCAAATACCGCAAACAACATGCAGTATGAATATCTGCCTAAAGATTGGAATTCGAGCCCAACAGGTATGAACTTTATTCGTGGTATTTATCCAGACTTAGCCGGTGATTCATTTGAAATTGGTGGGTATTATACCGCAGATGGGTTACAAGACTTTAGCGCTGAGAACCCTGCAGATCAGCCTATTCGTGTGTATTATCAATCCAATGAGATTCATCCACGTAACCACTGGTCACGTGAAAGTGCTGAATACATTGCTGAATTCTTCTATGTAACATTAGGTGTCCCTGAAGGGCACGATTACAGAGCTGAAAGCAGTCAAATCTGGCCTGTTAAAGAATTCTTTAACTTCATCGGCATGATTGGATTCTTTATGTTGCTATTACCACTTGCTGATGTTTTACTCTCAACGAAGTTCTTTGGTTCGTTAAAAGGTGAACCCGCAGCAACCAAGGCGAAACTCGAAGGCTGGAAACGTCACCTTGTGTATTGGGGCAGCGGGATTGCTGTGACATTCATTGCTGGGTTTACACTCCGCTATTTCTATTTAGACAAATGGGGATGGGGAACGCGATTCTTCCCACTTACAGAGCGTTATCCACAACCAACATCAAACCCAGTCGTCGTTTGGGCAGTTGCAATTGGGATTATTTCCGTGGTGCTTTTCGCCATCGGATATGCGCTTGTTGGTCGAAAAGAAGACGATCAACCCGCTCAAGTTTTATCCATTAGCCAAAAAAACTTTGGAAAATCACTGCTGTTAACGTTCTTAATTGTTGGCGGATTATACCTTACACTTTTCATTGTTCATGGTATCTTTAAAACCGATTTCCGCATTTGGACCTTTAATATTCGCACCTTTGAAGCAATTAAATTTATGACGATTATTCGCTATAGTATGCTGTTAGGTTTATTCTTCCTAATGAACGCCTTTATTAATGCGAATAGCCGTTTTGAGAACAAACCAGAATGGTTCACCACTGCGATGGCTGCAGTCTTTAACGTCTTTGGGCTTGTCGTCGTCATGCTTATTCAATACATTACATTCTTCCAAACTGGGGCATTGTGGCAATGGGATATGGCACTTGCTTACATTGTTATGTTCCCAATCGTTCCAATTTTAATCTTAGCTGCAATATTCGCTAGACAACTATACTTACGAACTGGTAATATATGGTTAAGCGGGTTTGTTAACGCCTTGCTCTTTACGACCATTATGGTTGCCAACACAGCAACGAACTTTAACTACATCTTGTTCTAAACCGTAAAGAGGCGTAAAACTACGCCTCTTTTCCTACACTGAAGGAGGATTACTCATGGAAAAATACATTATGGCCATCGACCAAGGCACCACGAGCACACGTGCGATCTTGTTCGACAAAAACAGCAAAATCATTTCAAGTGCGAATCGCGAAATTGAACAAATATACCCTAAACCAGGGTGGGTTGAACACGACGCAAATGATATTTGGCTCAGTGTTCTAGCGGTTATCGCCAAATGTCTTGTCAACAAAGACATTAAAGCAAATCAAATTGAAGCGATTGGCATTACCAATCAACGTGAAACCACCGTTGTTTGGGACAGAGACACTGGCCAACCAATCCATAACGCCATTGTTTGGCAATCTCGACAAACCGCAGACATCTGCGCGCAGTTAAAAAAAGATGGCCACGAAAAAACATTTCGCACAAAGACTGGGCTATTAATTGATCCCTATTTTTCAGGTACGAAAGTTAAATGGATCTTAGATCACGTCAAGGGCGCGAAAGCAAAAGCAAACAAAGGTGAGCTTATGTTCGGTACCATTGATACCTGGCTTGTCTACAAACTTACCGGGGAAACTGTGCATGTGACCGACTACACCAACGCCAGCAGAACCTTAATGTACAACATCCACGAACTTAAATGGGACGACGAACTCTTGAAACTACTCGATATTCCCAAAAGCATGCTGCCAGAGGTTCGCCCTTCAAGTGAAGTGTACGGTAAAACCGTTCCCCATCACTTTTTAGGGCACGAAGTTCCAATTGCAGGCATGGCTGGCGATCAGCAAGCTGCTCTTTTTGGGCAAACCTGTTTTGAAAAAGGCATGGTAAAAAACACCTATGGAACGGGCTGTTTTATGTTGATGAATACCGGTGAAAAGCCTGTTTCAAGCGATAACGGCCTACTAACCACAATTGCGTGGGGACTTGACGATGAAATCCACTACGCGCTTGAAGGCAGTGTCTTTGTCGCAGGGTCAAGCGTTCAATGGTTACGCGACGGTCTTAAGCTCATTAAAGAAGCCAAAGAAACCGAGCCCCTTGCGAACAAGTTAAACTCAAATGAAGGCGTCTATTTCGTCCCAGCCTTTGTTGGTCTTGGCACACCGCATTGGGACACCGATGCGAAAGGTGCAATCTTTGGTTTAACACGTGGCACTACTTTAAATCACCTTGCAAGAGCTACGCTCGAAGCCATCGCTTACCAATCCATGGATGTTTTACGCGCCATGGAAGAAGACATTCAATCACCCATCAGATCATTTAAAGTGGATGGTGGCGCGACCGTCAATAATTTCTTGATGCAATTTCAAGCCGATATACTTGCCTTGCAAGTCGACCGCCCAAAGGTTTTAGAAACCACCGCGCTTGGTGCCGCTTACTTAGCTGGCCTTGCTGTAAAGTTCTGGCCCAACAAAGAAGCGATAAAGAAGTCTTGGCAACTAGATCAATCGTTTACGCCCTCCATGGATGCATCCACAAGACAAAAACACATTAACGGATGGTCATGTGCCATCAAAGCCACGCGACAATACAAACCAAATCTTTAAAACGTCTATGTACGGCGCTTATACAGAGTTTTTTAGTAATTTTTATCCTAAATTTCGTCTAAAAATCATTGATAAACCATTAAAATCCCTTTATTTTTCAGACATGAAATGCTTATAAATCATAAAAAAAAGACGATTTTCGTGTAAAATCGTCTTTTTTTATGCAAAATTAACACATTTACCATAATTACACGTTAAATCTAAAAAATAATACCTGTTCAACGTCTATGCATAGCCATTTGTATTAAGCGGTTAATGCTGATATACATCCGACAAATCCGATAAGCGCCAACCAACAAGCTAGTGAAAGACTTGAGAAAACAACACCTAAGATCCCCGTCACTAACCCACCATTCGCTGGGACATGAATCTTATTGGATTGGACCGCTAAAGAAACCGCGATGATTCCAAGAATTAAAGGGATAATTCCGATAAATGGAAAGGGAACAAAAAGCATAATGACAGCAATGACAAGCGAAATGATTCCGAATACAAGCGATGCAACACTTTTTCTCGTTGGGTTCATGGATTAATCCTCCTTAACGTGTTGATTGATTTTAGCTTGTTGTTTTTGTTCTAAATAGCGGATATAAGCTTTGTTTCTAGGGGGTTTTGGTCCTAAGAATGCATAACGCTTCGTATCGCTTAGTAACACGAACACGCCAAAACTCACGATGAATATACTAATCCATTGCGACGTCGATAAGATAAAAATGCCTCGAATATCATCGCCACGAAAGAATTCATTTATAAATCGAAAAACACCATAAAAAACAGCGTAAAGACCTATAAACACATACGGTTTGTGTTTTTTGAAATGAAAAAACAAAAACACTAAGATGGCTAATAGCACTAAATTAAACGCAACTTCATATAGTTGTGTTGGGTGAACAGCTGGTCCGTGCCCTGAGTGCAACGGGCCTTCTGGAAAGACAACCCCAAAGGCATGATCGGTATGTGTCCCATGGCAACACCCTGCCATAAAACAACCCAAACGCCCAAAAGCATGACCAAGGGGAACCCCAATAATAAGTAAATTAACATAAAGTCTTGGATTCAAGCCATATTGTCTTAGATAAAACCAGCCCATCAATGCCCCACCAATCACACCGCCATAAAATACTGAGCCGCCCGTTAAAGCGGATACAATATACGCGGGATCACGAAACATATTGGGAATATGGGTAATAATATAAAGCACACGTGCACCTAAAATCGCACCAATAGCTACATATAGAGCTAAATATAAAACATCAGCCGTTGGCAACTGATAATGAGGGTGCTTTTTGTTGATAACATAAACAAGGGTACCAGCAGCCAGCATGCCAATCATCATTAATACCCAGTAGGTAGGGATGTCAATTGAAAATATCTCGATATATGGATACATATTTCATTCTCCTTTGTGAAAATAAAAAGGCCTTAATGGATTAAGGCCTTTTTGGATAAACCTGATTGCTATAGCGCTGCAACTGCACCTGCACACGCAAGCCAACAAGCTAGACCAATTGATGCAAAGATTACCGTAAGAATGCTAAGAACCAGTCCACCGGTTGCTGGCACCTCAATTTTATTCGATTGAGAAGCAAGTACGATTCCGATGATTCCAAGTGGTAACGCAACAATTGAAGTAAAGAACACAAATAACCCAACTACTGCAAGTACCAAACCAACGATTCCTAATACAAGTGACATTGTTTTCTTCGACGTATTTTTTTCCATAATCATCACCCTCTCTAAAATTTGTAATACTGTTTTTATTGTATACAAGAGGAGGCTAGTTTGTCAATAAAATGTCTAAACAAAGCGGTTATACATTATTTTTCTAAATAAGCGGTAATATATTCTAAAGTAGATTGTATTCCTTCGATATGGGGAATTTCGCCAATTTTTCAAGCAACACAAACTCACTATTCGGGAGTAATCCAGGTATGATTTCGCTTTGCTCATGGGGTATCCGGCAATCTTCTAAGCTGTGAATAGTAAGGATCTCGTGGTGAATAGCTGGCAATAGGTCATCGACTGTGTCGTTGTCGTGATGTTTAGAATACGCACGCCTCCGTCGAGGCAGGAATCAGGCTAGTAAAGCAATGCATTGGATTAAAGCACTCCGTCGTTTTGTACGCATCAAGACAATAAACACTGCGAAAGTCTAAATATTGAAGATAATAGTTCTTCACAATGCCATCATACGCAAGAAGTGGAAGGGAAGTACCTTGATTTAGGGCTAAACTCGTACTTGCAAAGAGTACAGGTTGATTAGCTTCGTCGGGGTAATGATACGCATAGCATAAAACAACCGCCCCACACATGAAGTGTCCAAAGAGGGTGAAGTCCCTTAAATAAAGGGCTTTAACGATGTTATACACCCTATGTACATGATTCTTTGTCGTATAGACAAAATCCGTTGGTTTGTCGCTATGTCTGAATCCATCAGATCTAAGGCGATAACATAATAATCATCTTTAAGGGCTTGAACAATGTAACGGTAGTCATAACTACTACCCAGAAAACCGTGAATGACGACGAGGGTCGGATGTCGGATGGGTTGCATTCCCATAGGTTTAGTAGGTTACTTCGTCGTCATCAATTGTGATGGTTGCCACATGATCGATTTATGTGCCTTCTATATGCTCTATCAAGCGCTCTTCCGTATTCCAGAGGCAGCACTTAACGCAATAAAGCCAACAGCATAACCGCGAACACCGATAAACACTATAAGCAATCCCTTTACTGAGATGTTTAATCATCATATCATCCCTTATTTAAAGCGGTTTTTAATCATTTTATACCGTTCATCTAAAGCTTTTTCATACTTGCCGGTGTCGGTGGCTTTAAAATACTGTCTATTTTTCAGTTTGTCTGGAAGGTATTGTTGCTTAACAAGGTGGTCTTTATAGTTATGTGGGTACAAATACGCCCCTTTTTCCTCAAAATTATCGACATTGATAATGTGATTCGGTATTTTTTCCATTTTGCCTTGTTCTAGATCTTTTAAAGCTTCATCAATGGCTAAATACGCGCTATTTGATTTCGGCGACAACGCCAAATCAATCACCATCGCGCTTAATGGGATGCGCGCTTCAGGGAACCCAACACGTAAACAGGCATTGGCGCAGGCATCCATCTTCGTAAACACGCTTGGATTCGCTAGTCCAATGTCTTCATATGCAATCACCGTCATCCGTCTTAAAATGCTTTCTAAGTCCTCCATGGCGATTAAACGGGCCAGATAATGCAAACTGGCATCGACATCGCTCCCGCGAATCGATTTTTGAAACGCTGAGAGGATATTGTAGTAGTTATCTTCGTTCTTATCAAGGTCTAAGGATGGTCTTAGTAAGACTTTCTGCGCCATTTCTAGGGATATTTGCTCATTAGGGTAGGTCATCGAGAGCAGTTCTAAGCGGTTAATCGCTGAACGGATCTCACGGTTTGACGCATCCACAATGTATTGATACACAGGTTCCTCTAAATTGGCTGTTAATTCGCTTTTAAAGCGTTTTTCGAGTTTCTTGAGGTGTTTTATCAACGCCTCGGGATCAATCGCTGTCAGTTTGTATACGTGGGCTCTAGAACGAATAGCGGGGTTCACACTGTGGTAGGGATTGTTGGTGGTTAGCCCAATCATGGTCACGTCACCAGCCTCAACATGGGGCAGCAAATAGTCTTGAATGTCCTTTTTCATGCGATGAATCTCATCAACGATCAGGATTGCCCCATAATGCTTCGCTTGCGAAATAATATCCTTTAATGCCGCCTTGGTATCCGTGCTGGCGTTAAAGGTGAACGTATTTAAGCCGTATTCATGGCCTGCAACACTCGCAATCGTGGTTTTTCCAATGCCTGGTGGACCATAAAGGATCAAACTCGTAAAGTGCTTATTTTTCATCATTTTACGCAATACACCATCAGGCCCAACAAGGTGTTCTTGACCGACAATGTCGTCAAACGTTTCGGGTCGTGCTCGGTACGCTAAAGGGCGCTTGTTCATATGCATCATCCTTTCAAAAACATTATACCATGCTGAGCATTAAAGCGTACTTCGATTGGTTTTTTTGCAAAAACTTGCTATAATGCACCAAGACCAAAGAAAGAAGCGATACGGATGATAAAAACCAATTACCACACCCATCACGAACTCTGTAAACATGCGGTTGGAACCGCAGAAGACTACGTAAAAGAAGCCATTAAGCTCAATATGAACGTTTTAGGCTTCTCCGATCATGCTCCAAGTGATGTCATTCACGATAAACGCGTCCGCATGAGTTGGGACGATCTTGATGTTTATTTAGACGACGTCATCAAAACAAAGGCTAAATATAGCGATAAATTAGATATATATGTCGGTTTAGAAATAGAATCGATCGATCCTAACCCGGATTATTACCTCGGTTTACTTAAGAAAGTCGATTATCTCATTCTTGGCCAGCATTATATACCTTCTATAACCCATGAAAATCGTCTCTCCTCGAGTTTTTACTTGCGTGACGATAAAGAACTCATCCTTTACGCAAAAAGCATTGAGAAAGCAATTAAAACGGGTTATTTCAGTCTGATTGCTCACCCCGACCTTTACATGTGTGAGTTCCCCAAGTGGAATGAAGCGGCGCATGAAGCCGCAGAAATCATCTGTAATGCCAGTGTTAAGTACAATGTTCCACTTGAATTCAATGCCAACGGGATCCGTCGTGGCAAGTTTCAAGCGAAAGATGGATTACGTTACCATTACCCCGTTGAAGCCTTTTGGAAGCTTGCTAAGGCCAAAAACTGCAAGGTTATCCTAAGTTCGGACTGCCACAAGCCGACGTATTTATACGACGATGCGATGAAAAAGGCCGAATCGCTTTTGAAGCGTCTAGATATCACACCGATTGAGGTCTTACCATTTAAATAATAGCCATTGAAATTTGCGTTCTAAGCGTTTTTCTAATTTCTTACGAGGCAAAACACGTCTTGAAGAAAAAACACGTTTAGAGCGCATTTTTATTTTCATTTTCAAAGCGGTAGAGGAGACTGAAATAAACATACTCATTCAAAGTTTTTGACTACGTTTAGAAGTGGCTCAATTGCTGGAATCACGGAATAAACATACCCATCATACTCATAGCCTGCCTTGTTTCGTCAAAAGAACAAGGTTTGGTTTTAACTCCGTTACTGCCTATAATATATATTATGTTAACATAGCAAAAGGTATTAACTGTGCGGTAGATAGCCATTTGTGTGTAAATGTTGATTTCATCCAAACACCTTTTCGTCTTTATTTCATCGGTTTGTGTTGGGATGCTTAAAATGCATAATTTTAGGCGATGGTTCGTTTTATTTTTTAATGATTTTATTTTAGGTAAATTATGGTACAATTTTGGTGTGAGGTGATTCCATGAAAAAGGTTGCGCTAATATTTACAGGTGGAACGATTGCAATGAAAGTTAATTCCAAGCTTCAAGGTGCTGTACCAAGTGTAACGCCTGCTGAGCTTGTTTCAACATTATCTGAGGTAACTGAATACGATAACTTAGTTGCTCATGATTTCTCTAAATTACCAAGTCCTTCTATTACACCCGAGAAAATGCATGCATTAAAGGAAATTGTTGATCAATACCTTGAACAAGATGCGTTTGCGGGTGTTGTGGTGGTCCATGGGACTGATACGCTTGAGGAAACGGCATTTTATCTTGATGTTGTGTGTAAACATAAAAAACCGGTCGTGGTAACGGGGTCAATGAAAAATGCGAGTGAACTTGGGTATGATGGCTTAACAAACCTTGTTTCAAGCATTAAAGTTGTTTTGGATCCCCATTCACTCGGTAAAGGCATCTTAGTGGTAATGAACTATTCGATTAATGCTGCGGGTGAGGTGACTAAAACCCATACATTGAGTCTGGATACGTTTAAAAGCTTTGAATTTGGCCCTATCGGGATTATTGATGATGACGATGTTATTTATTTCCGTGAACAGATTCAGCGCAAAGCTTACCGTTTAGACAATACGTTTTCTGACGATGTTTATTTGCTGAAGGTTTATGCTGGGATGAATGGCGATTTGATTGATTATTATCTGAACAACGGGACTAAAGGGATTGTTTTGGAGGCTTTAGGCCGTGGCAATGTCCCCGCCATTATGATGGATTCCATTAAAAAAGCCCGACAAGCAGGCGTTGAGATTGTTATTGTGTCGCGTTGTTATGGCGGTCGTGTCTTAGACAGTTACGGTTATATAGGTGGTGGAAAAGATTTGGTTGCGGCGGGATGCATTCTTGGGGGAAACTTAAGTGGCCCAAAAGCCCGTATACTACTATCGATTGCCATTGAAAATGGCTATAATCATGCCCATCTAAAGAAATTATTTGCGATGTGAAGCCTCTATTTGAGGCTTTTTTTATTGCGAAACCTTGAAAAATAAAGAAAAAAACCGACTGAGTCGGTTTTTTTTAGGACGCGATGAGTTTTAATGCGTCTTTTATTAAAACGGATGTTTCCTTTGTTCGGTCGAGTTTGCTTAACACACGATCGATTTCTTTTGTTTTATAGCCTAAGGCACGTAAAGCGTCATCGACATCACTTAAACGGTTGTTTTGTTTCAATGTGACCGGACTAACTTGGACTTTTCCCTTAAGATCAAGCACGATTTGTTGGCTTGCTTTTGGGCCAATCCCTGGGAAACGATTTAAGTATTTTGAATCCGATGTTTCAATCGCTTTAACGATGTCTTCAACTTCAGCGCTTGCTAAAACGGCTAAAGCACTTTTAGGCCCAATCCCTTTAACGCTTAAAAGCTGCATAAAGAGTTGTTTGGCTTTTAAGGTTTGAAAGCCGTATAGGGTGAGTTCATCTTCACGAACATGTTGGTAAATATAGACTTTATAGGATTCCTCGACTTTAAAGTCATAGGGATTCGGGGTTATCAGGTGGTAGCCTATATCCTGAATCTCTAAAGTAACCTTGGTTGGTTCAATTTCTTTAATAATGCCTTTAAGATAGCTATACATAGGTATCTCCCCTTTTTGTTTGTGTACAAACTTTATAGCATTAGTGGTAAGATGATGAAGGCCGCTAAACTAAAGTATACAACTAGTGCGGTAATATCGTTGATGGTGGTTATAAATGGTCCAGATGCGATGGCTGGATCAATTTTCATGGCGTTAAGAATGAGTGGAATGGCGCTTCCTAAGAAGGCAGATACGCTTAATGCGATAAAAACGCTTAAGCCAACGACCATCGCAACAAGGCGAGGTTCCACGGTTCCAACTTGAACGATGGATAAGAATGTATACGCCATTAAAAAGGCTAAAAGTCCTAGAATTAAGCCGTTAACTAGCCCAACGGAAAACTCTTTTATTAAGTGTTTCATAATATCAACACGGTGATGCAAGGATTCTTTTGAGATACTCAGCACCGTCACGGCAAGGCTTTGTGTTCCGATGTTTCCTGCCATCCCTAAAATAATCGGTTGGAACAAGACAAGGGCAACGATTTGATCGATGGTTTCAACATAATTATTGAGCACCATCGCAACAAAAACATTTAATACAAGGAGTAAAAGCAGCCAAGGCAAGCGTCTTTTCGCCCCAATTACAGCCGATTCACGTAAATCGTACTCGGTTGGTAACGCAGCAAGTCTGCTGTAGTCTTCGTGAGCTTCTTCCTCAATGATGTCCATCGCATCATACATAGTGATAACGCCTTCGATTTGGTCATCATCGTTCACAATCGGCATGGCCATGATGTCGTATTTTTGGATACTCTTAATGACTTCTTGGATATCATCTAGAACATGTTGTTTTGTGTAATTGGTGTTCATGATGGCTTCGACCTTTTTTGGACTCTTAGTAACGATGAGTTTCTTTAGATCCAATACACCAACCAAACGCTCATCGTCATCTGTCACGAATAACGTATCGATGGCTTCAAGGTTTGCCGCTTCCTTAATGAGGTGTTTCATCGCCTCTTTTACGTCCATTTCTGGTTTTAAAGCGATGTAGCGGGTATTCATTTCACTACCGGCTGTGTCTTTGCCATAACGGGATAAACGTTTAAGTTGTTCACGTTTTGAATCATCAATCATGACAAAATAACGGATGACAACCTCATCGTCTAGCGATTGCAAGATATCAACTGCATCATCCGGTTCCATGAGTTCAATCAGTTTGACACCGGTTGCCGTATCCATGTCTTCAAGCCAATCAGCCGCGCGTTCGGGGTCAAAGTAACTAAAAACGGTCGCAAGTTTAATCGGACTGATATAATTATATAATTTCTGACGATTGTCACTATCAAGCTGTATTAAAGCTTCGCTAATGTCGTAAGCATGGTATTTTTCAAGTTTACTTGTGATCATCTTCGTACGGGTTTCATGCTTAATTAACTGAATAACCTCTTGTGGTTTATTGCGTTTAAACAAATGAACTTTTGGCATAAAATCCCTCCTACAGTATGATTAACATCGCTAAACTAAAGTATATGACTAACCCAATCACATCGTTTAACGTAGTAATGAATGGTCCACTTGCAACAGCTGGGTCCACGTTAATTTTATAAAGGAATAATGGAAAGAACGCTCCAAATACAGCTGCAAAGGACAACGCAAATGCAGCACTAAAACCAACCGTTAAGGCGACTTCTATAGGACCACCGATTGCCATCGTCGGCGCAGCAATCGTTAAGAAAACGAACGTTGTGACCATTGAGAACAATCCAATCGCAATCCCACTTAGCACACCAATGCGTAGTTCCTTTAATAAGTGTCGTTTCGCGCTCCCTTTTAAGGAAAAGAAATCTTTGCTGATCCCTCGAACAGTGACAGCAAGGGATTGTGTGCCTGTATTTCCAGCCATATCTAAGATTAATGGTTGAAAGATTACAAGCACAGCGACACGTTCGATGGTAGTTTCAAAACGTGAAATGATCGTTGAAATAACCAACCCAAGTAAAAGCAATAAGATAAGCCAAGGTAAGCGGTGAAAAGCGGATTTGAATACTGACTCATTAAGCACGATGTCACTGGATAAAGCGGCGAATTTTCCGTAATCTTCATCGGTTGCGTCATCAAGGATATCGGCAGCATCATCCATGGTAATAACCCCTTGGATTTGGTTTTTATCATTCACAACAGGCATCACATAGATTCCATAGTTTTGAATTTTTTTAGCAACATCTTCAGCCGAGTCATCCACGTGCACACTCACAACATCCGAATGCATAATCTCATCAATGCTTTTCGGTGCGCGCGCTTGAATTAAAGCTTTTAACTCAATAACGCCTTCTAAAAAGTTTTTATCATCTAAGACAAACAAGCGTTGAATGCCTTCGGTTGATTTGGCGCTTTTGACTAATACCTTCATGGCTTCGGTTACATCCATGCCTTTGGTTAAGATCACAAAGTCTGTGGTCATAATAGCCCCAGCGGTTTCTTCCTTGTATTCACTTAACGTATTTAAGGTATCTCGGTTTTCTTCGTGCATCGCCGATAAGACTTGATCGGCAGCGTGTTCTTTCATTTCTTGCAAAACATCGGCAGCGTCATCCGGTTCCATGGTTTCTAAGACGTTGGCTCCTTTTTGCGTACTTAAGCGTTTCATAAGCTCGGCGGCATCTTCGCTATCGAGGTACTCAAAAATATCCGCCAGCAAATGGAAGTTTAAGGATTGAAGCATAAACCCAAGTTGTTCGTCATCCATCATCTCAAAGGTTTCCGCAATATCAGAAGGATGATACGTTTTAAGTTTCTCTTGGATTTCTTTTGGACTTGATTCTTTTATGACTTCATAGATTTCTTGTTTAAGGTTTAAACTATGGGATGTTTCTTTCATATCATCACGTCCTTTTTAGTCTTGGAACTCAAACTCATTGCCGAAGATACGAATGGTATCTCCATGTTTAACACCTTTTTTACGCAGTTCTTCATCAACGCCCATGCTTCTTAGTTGGCGTGCGAACCGACTAATGGATTGATCGGTTGAAAAGTCCGTCATCTCAAATAGTCGTTGCAAGGCGTCGCCTTTTAACTCATAAATACCATCATCGGCAAGTTCAATCTCAAATTTGCTGTCTTCATCTTGGAATGTATACGTAACCACGTCGGAAAAATCACTGGATTCATAGAGTGAGAACTTCGGTGTTCCTTCTATTAAGTCAGCAGTTTTAAGCAAAAGCAAGTCAATGTTTTTACGCGTTGCCGCACTAATTGGTATAACCTCGACGTCTTGATTTAAGCGTTTTTTGAATTTTTCAAGGTTGTCTTCAGCATCGGGTAAATCCATTTTATTCGCCACAATCAGTTGCGGACGACTGGTTAAATCGTATTTATACGATGAAAGTTCATTTTGAATCGTAACGTAGTCATCATACGGGTCACGCCCTTCATAAGCGCTCATGTCAATAAGATGTAAGATTACCCGTGTGCGTTCAATATGACGTAAAAACTGTAAGCCTAACCCTTGCCCAAGCGATGCACCCTCAATGAGTCCGGGTAAATCCGCTGCAACAAAGCTTCGTCCATCGTTGGTACCAACTACACCTAAATTTGGTTGCAAGGTGGTAAAATGGTAATCCGCAATCTTTGGTCGACTGGCTGAAATCGTACTAATCAAGGTACTTTTCCCAACACTTGGCATCCCCACTAATGCGACATCCGCTAAGAGTTTAAGTTCAATACGTAAACTTAATTCATGCGAAGGTTCACCTTTTTCCGCTATTTCAGGGGCTGTGTTTCGGCTGCTGGTAAAATGAATGTTCCCACGACCGCCTCGTCCACCTTTTAAGGCAATAATTTGTTGTTTATGCTCGGTAATGTCGGCAATGACTTTTCCATCGTCGTCATTAAAAATCGTTGTCCCAACAGGCACACGAACCACTAAGTCTTCACCCGTTTTTCCGTGCATGCGTTTATTTTTACCGTTTTCACCGTCATCGGCCCAAAGGCGTTTATTGTAGCGAAGATCAAGCAATGTACTTAAGCCCTCATCGCCTTCAAAAATGACATGGCCACCACGGCCTCCATCGCCACCAGCAGGACCACCTTTTGGGACGTATTTCTCACGGCGAAACGCGACCATTCCGTCGCCACCTTTACCGCTTTTTACGTGTACTTTTACTAAATCTACAAACATAATGTCAACTCCTAGATGGTTTCAAGCCATCGCATTAAAC
This sequence comes from Candidatus Izemoplasma sp., assembly GCA_007131405.1. GTDB lineage: Bacteria > Bacillota_I > Bacilli_A > Izemoplasmatales > Izemoplasmataceae > SLQR01. The sequence goes on along the minus strand of SLQR01000004.1, from coordinate 8,803 downwards.
TCTCTCGGTCCTTAAAACGCAAGAGGTTTTTTTGTCCTTTGTATTGCCATATACAGGCTAAAATCTTGTATTTTTTTTGATCAAACCAGTAAACATACTTTAAAAACTCCTGATCAATTTCTTCAATACATCCTTCCGCCATGTCACTGCGGAAGATGTGTTTATATTTTGCTTCACGTTCAATAATCCCTTTTAATGCTTTCTGTTTGGGAAAATCTAAGTAAATAATGGTATCTGCGTGTTTAAGTCGTTCCATAAAGGTCACGCTGTTGGTGTAGTTTCCTTCAATAATGTAGCGTTTGTGCTGCTTTAAGTAGTGACGCACCTTGATTGCAAAGTCCTCTTTGCTTAACGACGACCAATCTTTCAACCAGTAAATGGTATCAAGAGGTAAATGTGGGATGTTGAGTTTTGAACTGAGCATTTTAGAGAGCGTGGTTTTTCCTGTGCCACTGCTGCCTAACACCATAATACGGTTCATGCGTCCATGTTCAATTAAGCGTTCATAGCCAATCCGATGCATCACTGCAATATAGTCGAGTTCAATGAAGTGATGTTTCTTTAAAAAATGACGCATGCGGTAATTTGCTGGGTGCGTATCAATTTTAATCGATTCATAACCATGCAGGCGAGTATATTCAATCGCGTATTCAAGAAGTCCCGTTGCGATTCCGTGTTTATGGACATTGGGTAAAACGAGAATACGGTGAATCACCGTGCTCTTTTGACGAAGCCATTCAATGGTGCGGTATGGCTCATCGTTTTCTTCATACAGTGCCATCACACCTAAAATAGAGCCCTTTTCTTCATAGACGTAAAGACTTTCACATTCAAGGTCTTTGTCAAAATGGGCTTTGCGTGGGTAATTGAGTGACCATTGGTCGATGCCGTTTTCAATCATGTTGTTAATTGCTTTTTCGGCAAGGGCATCAATCTCAAGCAAGTCAGTTTTATGCGCTTTACGTATCATAAGTCACCACCATATCATGCTAAAATCTATTATACACTTGACACAAAAAAATGGCAAACAATGTCGGTTGTTTGCCATTTGTTTTATTCAGGATATACTGACGCTTGTTTTTTTCCTCTTCCAATTTTTTCAAATCGGATGACACCATCGACTTTGCTGTATAACGTATCGTCGCTCCCAATACCAACATTAGTACCTGGGTGGACTTTCGTTCCGCGTTGACGATAGATGATTGAACCAGCTGAACATAATTGACCATCTGATAATTTTGCGCCTAGACGTTTTGATGCTGAATCACGACCGTTTTTGGTTGATCCTACACCTTTTTTAGACGCCATTAATTGTAATATTTGAATGTCGATTAACATGTTTGTCACCTCCGATAATTTTTCGTTATTGCTTATTAAGCATTGATTTTTGTAATTTCGAGTTTTGTATAAGGTTGTCTATGACCTTGTTTACGTCGATATTTCTTTTTCGCTTTAAATTTGAAAACAACGATTTTCTTTTGTTTCCCGTGTTTAACAACTTTCGCTTCAACGTTCGCCCCAGATACATATGGGTTTCCGATTGTGACTTTGTCGCCACCAAGCATTAGAACATTGTCGAATGTGACTTTGTCACCATCGTTTGCATCAAGTTTTTCAACATAGATTACTGTTCCTTGTTCAACACGTTGTTGTTTTCCTCCGGTTTCGATAACTGCGTACATGTGTGAGCACCTCCTCATATTTTTAAGACTCGCCATTAAGGTGACTATGCTTGAATACCTTTTCTGTGCGGTATGCTGCTTAAGCGTTAAAATCATATCAAAAACCTTTCGATTTGTCAATAATTTATCCGAATTAATTAGCCTTTCATATTATAGCATATCTTACGTATTTGTCCACTAAAAATGTTTATGTTCTCGAAATGAATAATAATTCCCTTTTCCAATTACAATATGGTCGACAACCTCAATGTCCATTAATTTTCCATTTTCAACCATGACCGTTGTAATCTCGATGTCACTTTTGGACGGTGCTGGGTCGCCTGAGGGATGGTTATGAACAATAATAATGCTCGCCGCACTTAACCGAACAGCATGTTTAAACACTTCACGGGGATGAACAAGTGCACTGTTTAATGAACCCATAAAAAGCAATTGTTTTTTTATAAGTTTCCCTTTTGTGTTTAAGTAAAGTGCGTAAAACATTTCTTGATCCAACCCTTCCATATCGGTTTTTAAAAAAGCATGGACATCGCTTGGGTTGGTGAGTTTGATCGTGCTTCCGTAGTCTTCTTGATATAGTCGCTTCCCGAGTTCAAGGGCCGCAAGCAATTGAATGGCTTTGGCTTGCCCCATGCCTTTGAGCTTGGTTAACTCTTCTACTGGGGAACGATTAATGGCACGAATTGAATTGTATTTATAATAAATGTTTTTTGCAAGTTCAAGCACAGACACATCTTTAGTTCCTGTCCTTAACACTATCGCAATAAGTTCGTGGGTCGCAAGGGCTTCACGACCGTATGCCATAAACCGTTCGCGAGGTCGTTCTTTATAAGGCATTTCTTTAATGAGAAACATAAACATCACCTTTCGCGTTTTATTTAATAATACGCGTGAAGTGAGTCATTACTTTTTCACGTGGGCTAAAACTTTTTGATGCGCCCGACTTAAAGCGCTTGGCAAAGCATCAGCATCGTAAAAATGTTCATTGCTTTTGGCGTGCACGGACACTTTATAGATGCGCATGTGCCAAATTCGATGAGAAAAGACATGATCGACTTGGCCAAACGCTTTACTCGTTAGGACGACGAAGCCTGTTTCAGTTTCAAATGCCTTTAAAGCCTGTTCAAGCGATTGCCCTTGATATTGGGGTAGGCCGAGCATGTTTGCCAGTAACCCTGTTTTTGGGCGACGGCTTAAATACAGTTGATTGTTGTGTTCGACCACAAAAGTGATGTAGTGTTCAGTGACTTTTTGTTTTGCAGATTTTTTGATTGGATAGAGGGATTGCTTATTTTGTTTGTATGCGAAACAATAATCGCGAATCGGACACGCTTCACATTTTGGTGTGCGCACACAGACCAAAGCACCAAGTTCCATTAGCGCCTGAGTGAAATCTGAGGGTTCTTCATAATGGATGAGTTGTGCAACGAGTTTTTCAATCTCGCGAATTGATTTGGTTTCCATGATATCGCTAGGGTAGCCAGTCACTCGACTCATGACACGCATGACATTCCCATCCACAGCTGGTGTTGGTTTGTTATAAGCAATAGAATGAATGGCGCCTGCGGTGTATTTGCCAACGCCCTTCAAGGATTGAATAGCCTTTAAATCCTCAGGAAATTTTCCCTCGTGCTCATCCATAATCATACGCGCGGATTCATGAACATAGCGTGCACGGCGATAATAGCCTAACCCTTCCCAAAGTTTTAATACCTCATCAAGTGAAGCTTCAGCCAACGATTGAATCGTTGGGAAACGCTTAGTAAATTGTTCAAAATAAGGCAACATCGTTTGAACTTGTGTTTGTTGAAGCATCATTTCGCTTAAAAAGATAAAATAAGGATCGTTGGTTTCTCTAAAGGCAAGTTTACGGTGATGGTGACGATACCAATCTGATAAATCGTATGCGAACTGTTTGGGCTTTTTAATGGGATTCATGGTGAACTCATCCTTTCATTGGTAAGAAAAAGCCGAGTTATCTCGGCGTAAAGACTCGGTTTGTTCCTGAATAATCAACAATACCACCGACATTGATCACATCGTACCCTAAGTGCGTCAAGGCGTCGTATACAAAGGTCGTGCGCGATCCCGTTCGACAGATTAAATAGATGGTTTTTGTGTCATCAAAGCGCGCGCTTAAAGCCGCTTCATCAAGAATACTCGACGGTCTGAATTGCCCATCGCTTGGGACATGAATGATTCCATCTCCAACGAGTTCGCTGTGAAAGGGAATAAGACTAAACCCACGAATCGTACCACTTGTGGTGATTTCTTCCGATTCTCGAAGGTCAACGTATTGAACATCTGGGTTGTCTAAATAGTCATCAATATTTGCCATAGTAACCGACATTGAGCGGTTACACGCAGCAAGAATGATGGTTAAACTGATGAAAACTAAATATTTTATCATGGTTTAACTCCTTTTCTATAATAGTTCCTCAAAGAACCACGTAAAGAGTGTTGTAATGTAGCGTTCCACTTTACGGCTAAACGTTTCTTCACGGGGATCAATCGTTTCATGCGGTGCATAGGATCCATCGCTTTCGACCAATAGACTTTCTTCTAAATAACTTGCTATAACCCCATCGACATAGTCGTAAAAATCCGGTGAATAAACTACCATCATGCTTTCTGTGCTTAAAAAAGCGCTACGTGGATCAATATTTGATGAGCCGATAATGGTAATTTCATTGCCCATCATCATGGTTTTGCTGTGAATCCCGATATCACCATGGTACTCATACAGATTTGTGTGCTGTGCCACGTGATTGCGGCTACGCATATACCCACTGACTGCCCAAAGGTTTGGGTTATCAATGTAGTTATTGGTTAAAACCGTAATCTCATGGTTTTTAAGTGGTTCAAACAATGCTGCCATGGTTTCATCAATAATTATATACGGGGATTGTACATAAAGGGTATCGTAATGCATCGCAAGGTCAATAATGGTGTTAAAAACAACGGGTTCTTTGTGCATACGGTTCAGTGGGCTGCGTAAAAATGATGCGCGTTCAACCAAAACAGCTTCCTCATGAATTGCCTCTAACCTTTCAGTCAAGTCAAGAGCACTAATGTAGGTGTAATAAGCATCAAGTAAATGCAACCGCGTTGTGTCCTGGTCTAACCGTTCTTGGTAAAGGTGGGCATGGGCGTAATCACTCTCGAAAAGTTCATCGTAATACGCATGCATCGACATAATTGTGCTATGGCCGACTTCGCCAAAAATAAGGATATCGCGGTCATGGACCATTTTTGAATCCTCGTCTAAATCCATGAAGTAGCGATCCCCAATGTTGCGACCACCCATTAGCCCATACTGTCCATCGACAATAACGAGTTTATCATGAAGACGGTTGTTGAACGCGTACATACGTAAAAACTGGAATGGCTCATAATATTTAAAAGTAATATTTTCATGGGATGCTAAAGCATCGACGACGGATTGGTCTCCGTAAAGGCCACCCTCAATAAAACCATCAATAATAAATCGAACCGAAACCCCACGATCCGCCGCCGCTAGTAAAGCACCATAAAAAATATCACGGCTTTCGTTAGGATGCACTGAATAATAAGAAACATCGATACGCACTTCTGCGTTTTCAATTAATGCAAGCCGAATATTTAAGGCATCATTTCGGGCTTCGACTAAATACGCATACGTGGTTTCTTCACTTGGTGTGCGTAAAGTCTCAATATCGTAAGTTAAATCGGTTGGTGCAGGTTGGTAAACTTTAAACACAAGTCCACCAAAGATGACTATATAAAAGAACACAAAGAACACAAAAAAGCCTAGTGTTTTTGGTATGTGTTTAATAAAGTTCATTCTTGCCCACCTCCATTATAGTAGTGTATAAGCCATAAACTCATCTTTAACAACAAATCCAAGGTGTAAGTAAAGGTTTAAAGCACGTTTATTTTCAAGTTCAACAATTAAATCAAGGCTATCCACCTTGTCGTCAATGGCGTGATTGATTAATGCTTGAATCAAATCTGTCCCATGGCCTTGACGTTGGTAAGTTTGATTAACACAAATGACTTCAGCTGTCGCACGGTTCCTTCCATGTTTATAGACGCTATAGCCAATCAGTTTCTCAGCGTCCGTTTTCGTGTACACAACACGTTTCTTTCCGTGATCATTCACTAATGCCTGACCAGAGATATAAACATCCCCAAAGGTTTCGTCGTGCAGGGTTATCACTTGGTTGTGATTAGTCTTTTCAAGCAAGCGAATCGCGCCAACCGGTTTACGAGACATCGATTTTTTTGCTAAAACGAGTTGGTATTCGTTTCCTTGATGATTGGCATTGACGGCTATTAAATAGTTTTTAATGGGTTCATTTCGATGATCAATAAAAAAATGAAAGTCCGTATCTTTAGGGAAATGGGATTGCGCTTCATTCATCAACGCTTGACACACCTCGATACTTCGTGAACGAACAAAAAGATTGGTGTCGGCGCGTTTTGTTTCAGGAACGACAAACACTTCAAGTACCCCGATGAGTTCGTCATCAGTTAGGTAACCCCACACTTGATGATGCGCGTTCGTTAAACTGCTGAGTAAGCTTTTTTTGATATTCGCTTTATCTGTGCTACAAAACCCAGATCGATTCTGCTTCTGTTCATTTAAATCGTATACAAACTTTGTATACTGATCGAGCATTTCTTCATTCAATTTTTCTATCATATCAGTTCCCCTTGTTATTCGTCTCTAATTACGCTTTATTATACGCTTTTCACCATAAAATAACAACCGAATTAAGTTCGAATTGCGCCTTAGCTTATTGAGTGCTATACTGAATGTAACTTATATTAAGGAATGATGTTATGCACACCATCGAACGACGCGAAATATTTATTGAATCAAAGGAAACGCTGTCATATCGCTTTCGACAAGGCGGCAAACAACTTCTACTGCTTTTGCACGACAATTTAAGTTCCTCCCGCCACTTTGATCATTTAATGGAAAACATTTCAGATGAATACACCATTTACGCCCTTGATTTACGTGGATTCGGGAATTCGAGTTATCTCGGTAAAGTCACATCCATGCGTGATTTTTCAGAGGATGTAAAAGATTTTGCGGATGCGATTGGCATCAACACCTTTGTCCTCACTGGGTGGGGACTTGGTGGGAATGTCGCCATGCGGTTTGCGATTGATTATAACCGTTATGTCGAAAAACTTATTCTTTTATCTTCTCACAGCGTGAAGGGACACCCACTTAAGCACCGTTACGCTTGTGGGTTAGTGAAGTCGTCAAAACCTATTTCAACTCTCTCGTCAATGCAAGCGCATGTAAAACGTTTAGAAATGCTTAAGTTTAACGATAAAAAACCGGCCATCTATCGTTACTTAAACAAAACCCTCTACACGAATAAACGTCCAAGTAAGGAACGCTATCATTATTATGTTCGCGAGTTAAAAATGCAACGCAACATGGCCGAGACACAGCTTGCCTTATCGTATTTTAACATTTCTACAGAACATAATGGTTTAACAAAAGGGACAAACGAAGCGCACAAGTTAACCATGCCGACGCTGATTATCCATGGGACAAAAGACAAGGTCGTTCCGCTTCGAACCGCTTATACAAATGCTCAAGCCATTGGTGAAAACGCTGTTATCCATATCATTAAAGGTGGCGATCATGCGTTAATGCTTGGGACACTTGGAGAAACGTTGGCGTTAATCGAAACATTCATCTAATTTACAAAGCACTATTTGAGGGCTTTAAGCATTAGATTAGACTTATTATGATATCCGTTGTAAATCATCCTTTTAATGCCTTACAATCAAGGCATAGAAAGGATGATTTTTTTATGCAAACGATTGACGCAAGAGCATACGCTCCAAAAGATAAACACCCTAATATTCTCAGCATGTTTCTCAATTTAAAGATTGGCGAGTCAATGTTACTCGTTAATGATCACGACCCTAAACCCCTTTATTATCAATTTACAGCGGAATACCCAAATACATTTACATGGACCTACCAAGAATCCGGTCCAGAGGTTTACAAAGTCGTTATAAAAAAGATTATGGAGGTATCTAACCATGAATAAAAACACAACCTTAGGCGAACTCGTTGCTCAATACCCAAAAAGTGCAAAACTATTTGAACAGCATAAAATTGATTATTGCTGCAACGGACACCGTAAAGTCGATGAAGCCTTACGTGACCACGCCGATAAAGAAAGCATCATGAACGAACTAACAATCATCATGGACACATCAACAGACACAAACACTGACTGGACAAAGACCGATCTTCAAGCACTGGTAAATCACATTTTAAATACGCACCATGCCTACCTTTATAAAACGTTACCCACTCTTAGTGAGTTAACCACAATGATTTACCGTGTCCACGGGCAAAACCACCCGGAACTTCAAGTGATTCATCGTACCTTTCATGAACTTAAGATGGAACTCGAATCGCACCTGATCAAAGAAGAAACGATTCAATATCCTGCAATCGAAACCTATTTAACATCAAAGAACAACGATGCCTTAAAGCAAGCCCAAACTGTGATTCAAGAACTCGAAGTTGAACACGAAGTTGCAGGCAATGCGTTAAAACGATTGCGCGAACTATCATGTGACTATGCCATACCTGAGGCTGTATGTGGGACCTACGAAAGAACGTATGCCTTACTTGAAGCCCTTGAAAAAGATATGTTTAAGCACATTCATCTTGAAAACAATATTCTCTTTAAACGTCTTCTTGCATTATAAAAAATCACACAGCTTAGCTGTGTGATTTTTAGTTGTTTAAAGTTTTGTATCATCAATATCATCTAAGAACGCTTCAAGTGTTGGAACCGTGGTTGCAATGGTGCCATCTTCAAATGGATTTTTTAACCCCGCAAGCTCGATCAATCCAAGGAAAGACTTTGACCCACCGGCTTTGCAAAGCGTTAAATAGCTATCCCACGCTGCCTCACGGTCTTCACGGGATTTAATCCAATATTGAAACGCACATACTTGTGCAAGGGTGTAGTCAATGTAGTAAAACGGCACTGAGAAAATATGGCCTTGTCGGAACCAAAATCCTCCGCGTTCTAAGAAATCATCGTCATCGTATTCTTTGTATGGCAAATAAGTTTTCTCAATTTGACGCC
>SLQR01000049.1 GCA_007131405.1 Candidatus Izemoplasma sp. | reverse complement strand
TAAAAGCCTTAGAAGAAGGCGAAAAAAATGAAGGAAATTGATACCCTGAACAGCTACGAAGCCATGCTCAACGAACCAGGGGTTAAATGTGTTTACTTTTATAGTGATTGGTGTAGGGATTGCCATTACACAGATCGTTATATGCACCTTGTTGAAAAACGCTACTCAAATATTAATTTCTATCGCGTCAATCGTGAAACTGTTCCGATGTTATCGAAGCATTTGAACGTCTATGGCGTTCCAAGTTTTTTCATGCATAAAGGCGAGGAAACGGTAGCGAGGTATATTGATAAAAAACGAAAAACCATTGAAGAAGTAATCGCATTTATTGATGAAACATGTAAAGAAGAGGGATGTGCATAATATGTTTTTTAGACGAAAAAAACGCATAGTTCCACCACTGAAGCGTACATCAGATGATACGCCTTTTCAAGTATTTGAAATTGTTGAACAAGAGAAAAAACCAAAATTTGAACACAATCGCTTTGTTTCACCAATTTTTGGTAAAAATGTAAAAGATGAAGTAGTTATCCCCATCATGACAAGTCAAAAACGCGATCTAGATAAACTTGATTCTTTTCGTGCTCAACCCAAACTCTCAAAAGAACAACGCATAAAAAAATACGGGACCGAATTTCCTGAGTTTGATTTAATCCGCGGGAAAAATTTACAAGAGGTTTTAGATGCCCAAAATGATTTAAGTGGGCGCATTGTAAAAGCATCGGTTGTTGATCAAGATGAACAAAATGAACATGCTGAAGAACAACATCAAGAAAAACCAGCGTACGAAGCCTGTCAACCCGACACACACACACATGAATCAGAGCAACCATCCGCTAAGCCAAAAGAACAACAACAATTTGAAGCGAGACGCGAAACACAACCCACAAAAGAGGAGCCACAGCCAGTTCAGGAAGAAACCAAACCTCAAGAGGAACCACACATAGAGAAAGAAGAAGAACCGAAAACGAAACCTATGCCAAAAGACACGTTTGTAAAGGCAAATGTAAAAGCCAGTGAACATTACCAACTTCCACCGCTCTCGCTTGTCTCAAAGCCTCAAGAAAAAGCCCCTGACCTTACTGAATCTATTCAAAAACAAATAGACATATTAAATAAAACCTTTGAAGAATTTCAAATCGGAGCCAATGTATTAAAGCACACACAAGGGCCTACCGTTACGCGCTATGAAGTTGTTTTGGACAAAGGCGTTAATGTTAAGAAGGTAACTGGGATATCTGATAACTTAAAAATGGCACTCGCGGCCACTGAAATTCGTATCGAAGCGCCTATTCCAGGCAAGTCAACGGTTGGGATTGAAGTGCCAAATGAAATTAAGCAAACCGTGCACTTTTCAGATATTGTCAATAATTCAAAATTCTTACAAGCAGCTCAACCCTTGACGATTGGTCTTGGCCTTGATATTGATGGCCATCCTGTCTATACGTCAATTCGATCAATGCCACATGGCCTGATTGCAGGACAAACAGGTAGTGGGAAGAGTGTATGTGTGAATACCTTGCTGATGAGTTTATTGTTAAAATACAACCCAAGTGAACTGAAACTTATTTTAATTGATCCAAAAATGGTTGAACTAACAAGTTATAATGATTTACCCCATCTAATTACCCCAGTTATTACAGACCCGAAAGCGGCAACGTCTGCGCTGCGTTGGGTTGTTGAAGAAATGGATCAACGATTTAATATTTTTTCAGAACAACGTGTTCGTGACGTTGATGCCTATAATGATAAAGTTGAAAACCCCGAAGAGCATATGCCGTATATTGTCATTGTGGTTGATGAACTTGCTGATCTGATGATGATTTCAAGTCAGCATACTGAAGACGCCATCAAACGTTTAACGCAAAAAGCGCGCGCTTGTGGAATACATTTGATTATTGCGACACAACGACCATCAACGGACGTTGTCAAAGGAACAATCAAATCAAATATTCCAACGCGTATTGCGTTTAGTGTTGCCAGCCATGTTGATTCGCAAACGATTATTGATTCGAGCGGTGCCGATAAGTTGCTTGGTCGTGGCGACATGCTTTTTGTGACGAACGGTCAAGGCAAACGCAGGGTACAAGGGGCGTTCATATCGGACCAGGACATTGAAAAAGTAACCGATTTTATCCGAAAACAAATGAAACCAAACTACTTATTTGACCAAGATATGCTGGTAAAAAGCATCTCTCAATCACTCGAACGTGATGAATATTTCTATGAAGTTGCCCGATTTGTTGTCGAAGAACAAGAAGCAAGCATAAATAAAATCAGTAAACGCTTTGGAGTGGGGTTTAACCGAGCGCAAAGCATTGTTGAATCATTAGAAGATATTGGGGTTGTGTCTGAAAACCTTGGATCAAAAGCACGTGATGTACTCATCAGCGAAGAAGATTTAGATGATTTGCTAAGACAGGTAAGGTGATACCATGAGTGAAAATATTAAGTTAGAAGATTATTTTGAAAAAGAAGATCTTGAATCGATTAAACTTTATGATTATGCTGAACGTAATGATAATAAAGTGCACCGTCGTATAAAGTTAGCACTTTTTGCGTTTGTCGTGATTGCGTTTATTCCACTGCTTTTTGATCGACATCATGATTTTGATTTAGTGTATAGTTCGCAGATTTTTATGGTGCTGAGTTTTGGGGTTGTTGCGTATGTCATTTATCTTATTTTTCGATTCACGAAAGAAACAGATTATCGGTTAAGGAAAAATCAAAAATCTGTCAAACGTCATGCAGAAATAATGGACCTGGCAAGCTTTGCTGTGCTTATTCTTGCGATGTTCGTCGTGATTAACGCGTTCTTCTTTTCACTGACGAGCGTTGCTCAAACGAATAGCGATAGCATGCTTGATACATTAAATCCCGGAGATCACTTAATTGTTAACCATTTCCGTGTTGACTATGAACGTTTTGATATTGTCGTGACAAATGTTCAAGATGATACGTATTACGTTAAACGCATAATTGGGCTGCCGGGTGAAACCGTTATCTATGATAACCAAGAGCTTTATATTCAAGCACCAGGTTCAACTGAACGCGTTCGCTATGAAGAACCGTTTGCGATAGGTGATACTTGTGAGTCTGACTACTGTGAATTTGTTGTGCCGGAGAATCATGTATTTCTCATCGGAGATAATCGTGAAAACTCAATTGACTCACGTGAAGAAACACTTGGGTCTTTTCCACAAAGTGCTTTATACGGTAAAATTGTTTTACGCATCTTACCACTTCCCGACTTTGGAAGGGTGAGTTAATGAAACTGATACAATGGTATCCAGGTCACATGGCCAAAACAAAAAGACTGATTAAAGAACGACTAAAATTAGTGGATGTCGTGTATGAATTGCTTGATGCACGTGCACCCATTTCCAGCCAAAATCCAATGATTCGCGAGATTACGAGCAACAAGCCGCGAATCATTCTTTTGAACAAAGCGGACCTTGCGAACAAACAAGCGGTTGATAAATGGATTGCTTATTTTGAAGCGCAAGGCTTAAAAGCAATTGCGATTAACGCGATGCACGGTTTAAATGTAAATAAGATTGTCGGATTATCCAAGGAGTTAATGAAGGAAAAATTTGAACGTAACGCAAAACGTGGCATTAACGTACGGCCAATTCGTGCGATGATTTTGGGTATTCCAAATGTCGGAAAGAGTACGCTCATCAATCAACTTGTAAAAAAGCGAGCCACGAAAGTTGGTGATGTTGCGGGCATAACAAAACACCTACAAACGATTCGAATTCACGATGAACTTGAACTGCTCGATACACCTGGAATATTATGGCCGAAATTTGAAGACCAAGACATTGCCAGAAAATTGGTATTGATTGGTTCATTAAAAGACAGTATCGTCGCTATGGATGATGTGGTGGTTTATGGCATGAAATTCTTAATAAACCATTACAAAGAAGCGTTTGAAGCGCGTTACGACATCACAGCGGATTCTGAAGATATACTGAGTATCTTTGATGCGATTGGAAAGCGTCGAGGGTGTTTAAAAAAAGGTGGCGTTGTCGATTACGATAAGGTCATTGATATTTTCATCCATGATTTTAGAAATCAGATGTTTGGAAAAATTATGCTGGACCGAGTTGATGATGATGTATGAATATGAAAAGAAATTGATGAATGATGGCAAATCAACCATTACTGGTTGCGATGAAGTGGGACGCGGGCCCATGGCTGGACCTGTGGTTTGTGCTGCGGTCATTCTTGATCCAGAGTTTGTAATCGAAGGGTTATATGATTCAAAAGCGTTAAGTGAGAAAAAACGTGAAACGCTTTACGATTTGATAAAAAAACATGCTTTGGCGTATGCGGTTGAATTTGTCATGCCAGAGGAAGTTGATCGTGTGAATGTCTATCAAGCGAGTCGCTTAGGGATGGAACGTGCGGTACAAAAACTTGCCATCCCAGCAGACTTTATTTTGGTCGATGCGATGCAACTTAAAGGTCTCGAAACCCCTCAGTTAAGTCTCATTAAAGGGGATCAAAAAAGTGCCAGTATTGCCGCAGCGAGTATTCTCGCAAAAGTTGAGCGCGACCGTTATATGGTCGAGATTGCCAGTAAGTACCCGGGGTATGGATTTGAGAAGCATAAAGGCTATCCTACTAAACACCATAAAGAAACCCTAATGGCGCTTGGGCCTTGTGCGATTCACCGAAAAACCTATCGACCAGTCGAGCAAATGATTAAACAACAACTTGCTTTGGAGGTATAACATGATTGTCCAAGTGAATGATTTACTTAAAATAAATTTAACAGATAAAACCATCGCATTTCAAACGGATACCGTTTATGGGGTTGGAACCCAACTTAACAGCAAAAAAGGGGTTCAAAAAATATATGAGTTGAAACGTCGCGAAGCCAGTAAACCTTTACCGGTTCTCTGTCCCTCGATTGAAGTAGCGATGACACTTGTTAAAGACCCAAAAAAACTCAAAAAATTTGCTGAACGCTATTGGCCAGGTGCGGTGACGTTGGTCATCAAAAAAAGCGATTTAGTGCCGAACTATGTCACGAAAAATGCGGATACTGTGGGTCTTCGCATACCAAATGATCCGTTGGCGTTAATGATTCTAAACCACGTTGGACCGATGGCAGTTACGAGTTTAAACTATTCAAGTGAACCTGCCATATTAAACTACAGTGACGCAGTTAAATTTGAGCCTTATGTTGACATCTTGGTTGAAGGTAGCGATCTATCTTCTGTATCATCAACGGTTTATGATATTGAAAATAAAAAAGTTTTGCGTCAAGGTAAAACGATTATCAAGGATTTAAAGTAAGCGCTTATATAAATATAGGAAAATGGTTGTTTTCTGAATATGTTTTGATATAATTGTAATGGTAATAAATCTAAAAAAGAGGTGTTCGTATGAAAGTAGCAATTGGAGCAGACCACGGAGGATTCGAGTTAAAAGAAAAGATTGTGGCTTATCTAAAGGAAAAATCGATTGACTATACCGACTACGGAACCTACGATATGACGAGCTGCGATTACAACGATGCGGCCCTTAAAGTAACAACTGCGGTCAGTGAAAAACAAGCTGAACGCGGTATTTTAATTTGTGGAACAGGTATTGGCATGAGCATTCAAGCCAATAAAGTCAAAGGGATTCGTGCTGCTTTAGTCCATGATTTATTTACGGCCAAAGCGACAAGATTGCATAATGATACAAATGTGCTTGCGATGGGTGGACGTATTATTGGGGATGAAATAGCCAAAGCGATTGTTGATGTTTGGCTACATACAGAGTTTTCAAATGAAGAACGTCATCGCCGTCGTGTTGAAAAACTAGAAAAAAACGATTGAGGTGCTTTATGGGAAAACTGATTATACTGAATCACCCGCTTATTGACCACAAAATGACAAAGATTCGTGATAAAAACACGGACACAAAAACATTTAGAGAGAATGTCAATGAAATAAGTGGTCTGATGGCTTATGAAATCACGCGTGATCTTGAAACACGTATGGTTGAAGTTGAGACACCACTTATGAAAACTAAATCAAAAGTGTTAGCCAATGAGGTTGTTATTGTCCCGATTTTACGTGCAGGACTTGGTATGGTTGATGGGATTCATATGATGATTCCAACCGCTAAAATTGGTCATATTGGATTATACCGTGATGAGGAAACGCTTAAACCGCATAGTTATTATGAGAAGTTTCCAAAAGAAATAGTCGGTTCGACGGTGTTGTTGGTCGATCCAATGCTTGCAACAGGTGGTAGCGTATTAGCCTCAATTGAATCGTTAAAAAAAGCAGGGGCTAAAGATATTCGTTTTGTCGGCATTGTCGGCTGCCCTGAAGGGGTAAAAGCAATTGAAGATGCTCACCCTGATGTGGATATTTATCTAGCAGCACTTGATGAAAAATTAAACAGTAAAGGTTACATTGAACCCGGGTTAGGTGATTGTGGCGATCGTCTATTTGGAACGAAATAATGGACTCTGACCGCAAGTTTTTAATGAAACTTTTAGCCGTTGCTACAAGCTTCTTATGGGAAGTTTTAGCGGCGATACTCGTTGGGTATTTAATTGGTCGCGGGTTGGATTGGTTATTTGGTTTTGATCGTATTTTATCAACGGTATTCATGGTTCTTGGAGCGATTGCGGCTATTCGTAATTTTATTGTTCGTGTATACCGCTTAGGAGTGACGCACGATGACTGAAAAAATTTATGTTCAAACGTTTCTTTATGTCTGGCTTTTTATCCTTGTTGTTTCGCCACTTATTTGGTGGGTAAGCACATTTGATTACATGATAAGTTTTGTGCTTGGGGCTGTATCAAGTGTTCTCTTGATGAGTCACAATTATAAAACGACGATGAAAACAGCGTATAAAGATCCTGAACGCTTGAAAGTTCGAACGTTGCAAAACTATGTGTTCCGTTTTGCATTTTATATATTAATCTTATTAATTGTCTGGTTCCGTTATCAAACCGTTGGACACTTGTTGCTAACGTTTGTTGGTCTGGTGTCATTTAAGTTTGTGATGCTATTTAATTTCTTTATTTCGGGACTGCGCCATGATGAAGGAGAGGATCTTGATGCTTGATTTTTATGCAAATTTATCACCAAACTTAAAATCATCTTTAATTATTACGGTGTTTTTGATGATTACGCTGTCTATCATTGGGCATAAAGTATCCAAACTCAAACCCACAGATAGTCCACAAGGCATCAGTTTTCTGATGATTATGTTGGTGGATTCGCTGAATAATTTTATTAAAGAATTTTATGGAAAAAACTGGCGTCGTTTTACACCGATTTTAATTGGGATTCTCTTCTATTTAGCACTCGCCAATACAAGTGCAATTGTCGGTCTCGCCAATCCGTTAGCCAACATTACCATTGCGTTATCGTTTAGTTTATTTGCGTTCTTAACCATTCAGATTTCGGGCTTGATTGTTCGACGTCCTAAAAACCGTATTAAAGATCTAAGCTCACCCATGGCGTTTATGTTACCGCTGAATGTGATCAGTGAGCTTTCAACCCCACTTGCGATGGGACTACGTTTATTCGGAAACTTGCTAAGTGGAAGTGTGGTTGCGGTTGTAACCTTTAACTTGATTAATCTGGTTGGGGAAATGATTGGTACTTGGGGATTTGCGATTGCATCAATTGGAAATATATCGATTGCGGCATTCTTTATTCACCCGATTTTTAATCTTGGATTTGGATTAATC